>NZ_JBIPKI010000046.1:0-19162 GCF_044068515.1 Desulfurivibrio nitratireducens | reverse complement strand
CGGTGGTCAGCATGCACCAGCGGGGCTTCGGCTTCGCCATGCTGGCCGATCCCGCCGAGGCGGCTCAATTCAAAAAGGATATTTTTCTGCCCCCCGGCGATGCTTTGGGCGGGGCGGTCCATGGCGACCGGGTCCTGGTCCGGGTGGTCAAGCAGAGCGGCGACCGGGCCGAGGGCAAGGTCCTGGAGGTGCTCCAGCGGGGCATTACCCGGGTGGTGGGCTTTTATGTCGCCGGCAAGAGCACCGGCCTGGTGGAGCCGGAGGATGAGCGCCTGCCCTACAAGATCGTGGTCAAGCGGGCCCGCAGCCAGGGGGCCCGCACCGGTGAGGTGGTTTATGCCGAGATCGAGAAATTCCGCGACCAGGGCAATCCCGAAGGCAAGGTCCTGGAGGTTCTCGGCGATCCCGCCGATGCCCGGGTGCAGACCGAGATGGCCATCCGCGGCTTTGAGCTGTCGCACCGTTTCAGCGCCGAGCTGCTGGCCGAGGCCGACGGCCTCGATGCCCGGGTGCGCCTGACCAAGGAGCGCCAGGATTTGCGCCAGATCCCCTTTGTCACCATCGACGGAGAGGACGCCCGCGACTTTGACGACGCGGTGGCGGTGGAGCCCCTGGCCAAAGGTTTTCGCCTTTATGTCGCCATTGCCGACGTCAGCCACTATGTCCGGCCCGGCACCCTGCTGGATGAGGAGGCCTACGCCCGGGGCACCAGCGTTTATTTTCCCGGCCGGGTGCTGCCGATGCTGCCGGAACGGCTTTCCAACGACCTCTGCAGCCTGATGCCGGGGGTGGATCGCTGCACCTTCACCGCCATCATCGATTTCGACCAGCAGGGGCGGCGGCGTCACGCCGCTTTTCAGCGCAGTCTGATTAAAAGCCGCCACCGCTTGACCTACGGCCAGGTCCGGGCCATGCTGGAAGATGGCGATCCCGAGCTGAGCCGCCGCTATGCCGATGTGCTGGCCGATCTCGGCCTGCTGCAGCAACTGGCGGCCCGGCTCAACGAGGTGCGGATGGAGCGGGGCAGCATCGGCTTTGAAATTCCCGAGGCCGATATCCACCTCGACGAGGAAGGCCAGGTGGACCGGATCCGCCGCAGCGAGCGCAACGTGGCCCACAGGCTCATCGAGGAATGCATGCTGGCGGCCAACGAGGCGGTGGCTGAATTCCTGGAAAAAAACCAGGCCGAAGTGCTCTACCGGATTCACGAGGATCCCGACCCGGTCAAGGTGGCCGAGTTCGCCGAATTCGCCAGCGCCATGGGGCTGCAGATCCCCCCCAACCCCGGCGGGCCCCGCTGGTTCGGCCAGGTGTTGAAGCTGGCCGAGGGCACTCCCCGGGAGTACATCGTCAGCAACCTGCTGCTGCGCTCGATGCAGCAGGCCCGCTACTCCCCGGAGAATGTCGGCCATTTCGGCCTGGCCGCCAGCCATTACACCCATTTTACCTCGCCCATCCGCCGCTATCCCGACCTCCTGGTCCACCGGGCCCTGGCCGCCCTGCTGGGCGGTAAGAGCGCTAAAAAGGTCAAGGGCCAGGGGGCGCTGCTGCCGTCCGGCCATTCGGTGCCCGAGGCCGGGGTCTGGCTTTCCCGGCGCGAGCGGGTGGCGGTGGATGCCGAGCGCAACGTCAACGATCGCCTGGCCGCCCTTTACATGACCGACAAGGTGGGCGAGGAATTCGAGGCGGTGGTTTCCGGGGTGGGGGCCTTTGGTATTTTCGTCGAGCTGGTGGAAATCATGCTCAGCGGCGCCATTTCCCTGAGCGAAATGCTCGATGACTATTACGAGGTGGAGGAAAAAAGCCACCGTCTGCTGGGCCGCCGGACCGGTAAAATCTACCAGATCGGCGACCTGGTCCGGGTGCGGTTGCAAGAGGTCGACCAGCGGCGGCGGCGCCTCAATTTCGTCATTGCTTCCTGAGATCGGCCGTTGACGTGGTTGGGGACAGATTTAAAATCTGTCCCCTTGTCCGAGACTCTCCTTTTTCCCTGGTTTTGACAGATGGCTGAATATCCTGATTATGGCGGGTCCGAGGCCCGGACCGATGAGTCGACCTCCGCCTCCCCGGCCTGGCGGCCGGAAGAACTGCTGGCCAACGCCGCCGTGGTCCTCAAAGAACCCAAGTTCGCCGAAAATATCGGTTCGGCGGCCAGAATAGCCCTGAACATGGGGATCTCCCGTTTGATCGTGGTGGGCCGCCAGGAGCATGAACGGGAAAAAATGCTCCGCACCGCCACCCACAAGGCGGCGGGCCTGATCGACCAGCTCGAACGCCATGAGACCCTGGCCGAGGCCCTGGCTCCCTTCGGCCGGGTGATCGCCACCTCGGCCCGCCAGGGCCGTCAGCGGGGCATGTGTCCCCCGCCCCGGGCGGCCATGCGCGAGGCGGTGCCCTTTCTGGCCCACAACCGGGTGGCCCTGCTCTTCGGCCCCGAAGACCGGGGCCTGACCAACGAAGATCTTTACTTCTGCCAGCAACTTACCACCATTCCCACCGCCGATTTCTCCTCCCTCAACCTGGCCCAGGCGGTGGCGATTCTCTGCTACGAACTCTCCAGCGCGGTCCATGAGGCCCGGCCGGCCAACCGGGAAGAAAATCGCCCGGCCTTGGCCAACGTTCACGAGATGAACGCCATGTACGGTCATGTCGAGGAGGTGCTGCAGCGCATCGGCTTCCTGCGGGCCGAAGACTCGGCCTACTGGATGAAGAACGTCCGTTCCCTGCTCGGCCGGGTCGACCTCCGGGCCAAGGAAGCCAAGGTGATTCGGGGCTTCTGCCGGCAGTTCCTCTGGTACAACCGGTAAACACGCAGCAGCACCACATCTTGCGTCGATCACGGTAAAACGCGCAGCAGCACCACATCTTGCGACGATCAGGCCGGCTCGCATAGCGAACTATGCGTCGCCGTCCTGCTTGTCGCAATCTGCGGCACTGCTGCGCGTTTACCTTGCCGGCGGGGATCCAACCAGATTTTTCCTTATCCGGGTTGCGCTGCGCTTACCCGGGCCTGGTGGGCATAGTGAACTGTGCGTAGCCAAACTGATCCGGCGGGAATCCAACCCGTTTTTTTTGCTATTCGGTGTTCGGGTTGCGCTGTGCTGACCCGGGTGGGGTTAGGTTAGGAGGGGGCCCAGGGGGCAGCGGTCGCAGCGGGGGTTGGTTTTGCGGCAGAATTCTTTGCCGGTGCGGACGATGAGGGCGTGGTATTCGTTGTAGAGCTGGGGGTCGGCGGGGAGGGCGTCGGTGAAGGCTTCCTGGATGGCGTGGTAGTCGGTTTCCTCCGGCAGCACGTGGTGGCGGCTGAAAATCCGGTGGGTGTAGGCATCCACCACGAAGACCGGCTGGTTGGCGGCGTAGAGGATGATGGAATCGGCGGTTTCCGGGCCGATGCCCTTGACCCCCAGCAGTTGGCGCCGCAGCTCATCGGTCGGCAGGGCCAGGAAGGCGGCCAGAGTGCCGTATTCCCGGTGGACATGGTGGAGCAGGTTGTGGAGGCGTTGGGCCTTGAGGTTGTAATAGCCGGCCGGGCGAATGTGGGCGGCCAGGATTTCCGGGGGGAGTTCGGCCAGGGCGGCCAGGCATTCCTCTTCGTTGGGGCCCGGCGGCCCGCCTGGGGGCCACTCCTGGTCCCGGCCGGAGGCGGCGGGGCGGGGCAGGAGGTCGAATTCGCGCAGATTGGCGATGGCCTTCTCGACGTTGCTCCAGGCGGTGTTCTGGGTCAGCACCGCCCCGACCGTGATCTCCAGGGCGCTTTCGCCCGGCCACCAGTGCTGGGGGCCGAAGAAGGCCAGCAGGCGCTCGTAGATGGCGGCCAGGGAGGAGGAGGTCATGGGCGTGCTCGGGCCTTGGTCGGGGGGACGGGTCAGTCGCTGCGGATGAAGAGGAAGTAGACGGCGATGCCCAGGGCCAGGACCCCGACCCCGGCCACCGGCAGAACCTTGCTCAGTTGCAGGTGGCCGTCGACCACCAGGTCCTCCATCATCGGGCTGCCGGAGAAAATCCACAGGCCCAGGACCAGGGCGGTGATCACCAGGGTGTTGACCGACTGCTTGTAAAAGTGGTAGCCGATAAAGGCGATAAAAGGCACCAGGAACCAGGGGTTGGTGAACAGCCCCCTGACGTCCACCTCCCGGAACTGGTCCGGAACGTTGGTGTTGGCGATAAAATCAACGATGGCGCCGAAAATGTCCATGGCAAGGCCCCCTCAAACCTTCATTCAACTTGCGTCGCTTCTTTGTTCGCGGGTCCGGCTGGCCTGCTTGTAAACCTTGATGGCGCAGAAAGAGCCGCACATGCTGCAGGCGTCACCGGTGTACGTGTTGCCTTCCTCACGATAACGGCGCGCCTTGTCCGGGTCAATGGAGAGTTCGATCTGGCCCTTCCAGTCCAGGGCGCAGCGGCGCTTGGCCATTTCGATGTCGCGTTCCATGGCCCCGGGCAGTCCCTTGACGATGTCGGCGGCGTGGGCGGCGATCCGCGAGGCGATCACCCCGTCGTGGACATCCTGGGAGCTGGGCAGCTTGAGATGCTCGGCCGGGGTGACGTAGCAGAGAAAATCGGCCCCGGCCGAAGCGGCGATGGCCCCGCCGATGGCCCCGGTGATATGGTCGTAACCGGGGGCGATGTCGGTGACCAGCGGCCCCAGGACGTAGAAGGGGGCGTTGTGGCAAAGCCGCTTCTGCAGCAGCACGTTGGCCTCGATCTGGTTCAGAGGCATGTGGCCCGGCCCTTCGATCATCACCTGGACCCCGGCCTCCCAGGCCCGCTGGGTCAGCTCGCCGAGGTGGATCAGCTCCTGGACCTGGCCCCGGTCGGTGGCGTCGGCCAGGCAGCCGGGGCGAATGCCGTCGCCCAGGCTCAGGGTCACCTCATGCTCCTTGAGGATGGCCAGCAGGTCGTCGAAGTGCTCGTAGAGCGGGTTTTCCCGGTTGTTGTGGCTCATCCACTCGATGGTGAAGGAGCCGCCCCGGCTGACCACTCCCAGCAGGCGGGGATGGTTGTCGATCCGCTTCAGGGTGTCGCGGGTGATCCCGCAGTGGACGGTCATGAAGTCCACCCCGTCTTTGGCCTGCTCTTCGATGGTCTGGAAGATATGGTCGACGCTGACCTCGCCGATCTTCTTTTTCTCCTTTTCGACAAACTGGGCGATGCTCTGGTAAATGGGCACCGTTCCCAGGGGAATCGGGCAGTTCTTGAGAATTTCGCGGCGGATGGCGCTGATTTCCCCGCCCATGCTCAGGTCCATGACCGCGTCGGCCCCGGCCTTGAGGCAGACGCAGAGCTTCTGCAGTTCGTTGTCCAGTTCGGGATGATCCTTGGAAGAACCGATATTGGCGTTGACCTTGGTTCTGAGCCCGGCGCCGATCCCGGTGATCCGGGGAAAATCGTGGTGGACGTTCTTGGGAATGCAGATGGTGCCGACGGCTACTCCGGCCATCAGGGTTGCCACGTCGACCCCTTCGAGGGCGGCGCACTGTTCGAAGATCGGGTTGATCTTGCCATTAATGGCGTCTTCGCGAAGACTCATCTTGAAAACTCCCATCCCGACCGCCGGCGATTGGGGCGGAGGACGCTTGAATTGAGCGGTCAGGACTGCTGAGGAATGCCGAGCCCCGGGCCGCTTGCCGGCGGGAGGCCGACGCAATAGTTTTCTGAACCGAAAAAGGGAGAGTTTACCAGGATTTTTCCGCCCCTGTCAACGCAAAACCTCTCCCGGCGGCAAGCCCCGGCCCGCCCCGGTTGGCGGCTGGGCTTGCGGTGCCGGCCGATGCGGGGCCGGGTTGGCACGGCCGGGGTCGGATCACCAGAAGGGCAGGTAGCCCTGCTGGATCAGCAGGCGGCCGGCGATGGCGATCAAAACCAGGCCGCCGATGATTTCCGCCCGGCGGCCCAGGTTGGCGGTATTGCTCAGCAGGCAGCCCAGGCGCAGGCCGGCGATGGTAAAGAGGATGGCCACCACCCCGATGAGCAGGGCCGGCAGCCAGACCGGCTCGGCCAGGACGGCAAAGCTCAGGCCCACCGCGAAGGCGTCGATGCTGGTGGCCACCGCCAGGATCACCAGGGTTTTGCCCCGGGTGGGGTCCTGGCTGCGGGCCTGTTCGGGGTGATCGCTCAAGGCCTCGTGGATCATCCGCCCCCCCACCAGCACCAGCAGGCCGGCGGCCAGGGGAGTCCCGAAACGCTCGACGTAAGCGTGAATGCCCAGGCCCGCCCCCCAGCCCAGCACGGTCATCGCCCCCTGGAAGAAGCCGAAGTGCCAGGCCAGCCGAAAAACCTGGCGCCGGGAAACCCGGCACAACCCCATCCCGGCCGCCAGAGCCACAGCAAAAGCATCCATGGCCAAAGCCACGGCAATCAACAAAACACTGATAATTCCCATGCCCTAACCCCGGCGAAACCCGGCCCCCGTCTTGCCAACCCGGCCCCGGATTGGCAGGCCAACAACCGCCCGCCCCACTGTTTTGTCACCGGCGGGCGGCACAGTCTGTATGGTGGCCCAGGTTCGCGGGCAAACAACCGGCAGTGCCGCAACTTGCGGCAAGCGGTCCGGCGCCGCTTGGGCACCAGCTTGGCCTCGCCGGTAAACGCGCAGGAGTGTCGCAGATTCGGGCAAGCAGGCCGGCGCCGCATAGTTCGCTATGCAAGCCGGTCCTGATCGCCCGAAGATGCGGTGCTCCTGCGCGTTTACCATTAGAGTTTGGTTTCGCCGGTGGCGAGCCCTTCCAGGGCCGGGCGGTCGAGAATGGTGATCCGGGGCCCGTCGCTGCTGATCATCCCGGCCTTGGCCATTTTTCCCAGAATCCGGGAAAGGGTTTCGGGAATGGTGCCCAGCAGGCCGGCCAGTTGGTTCTTGCTCACCGGCAGCAGAACCTGGTCCCGGCCCTGCTGCTGCTGGCTGAGGTAGAGCAGGTGGGCGGCCAGGCGGCCGGGGACTTCCTTAAGGGAGAGTTCCTCGATCAGTTGGGCGAATTTTTTCAGGCGCAGGGAGAGAGCGGCCAGCATGTTGAGGGCAACTTCAGGATAGCGGTTGATCAGCTCGATAAAGGCCCGGCGGGGCAGGAAGAGGACCCGGCTTTTTTCCAGGGCCATGGCGTGGGCCGGGTAGCTCGAGCCGAGGAAGACCGCCGCCTCGGCAAAGGGTTCGCCGGGGCCGAAAAGATGGAGGATCTGCTCCTTGCCGTCCGGGGAAAGCTTGTAGATCTTGACCAGGCCGGTCACCACCAGGAAGAAGCCGTCGCCGGGGTCGCCCTCGGCAAAGATCTCGCGGCCCCGGGCGAACTCCTGGTCGGTGGCGATCATGGCCAGTTCGTCGTACTGTTCCCGGTTCAAGCCTTTGAAGAGGGGGACGGTGGCCAGAAAAGCGGCGATATTCATCATGACTCCATGTTGGGGGGAGGCGGCCGGCCGGTCGGGACGCGGCGAAAATGGCCTTGCTTTTTTCCTTTAAAAACGATTTGCTGTCGTATCTTTACAGCTGACTGGGCAGCTGACTGGGCAGCTGACTGGGCAACCAATTGGAGCCGGAGTGGGTTATGACGGTAATTGATGGCGGCGTTATCGCGGTGGTGGTTTTTTTCGTCACCTGGGGAATCTGGGTGGGCTTTATCGGCCAGTTGGTCCTGGTGATCGCCCTGGTGCTGGCATTCGTGGTGGCCGGAGTTTACGCCCCGGAATTCCAGGCGCTGCTGGCTCCCTACATTTCTTCCCCCCGCCTGGCCTTTCTGGCCTCCTACCTGCTGCTGCTGCTGGCCGCCTACCTGGGCTTCCGGCTCCTGGCGGTGGTGCTGGGCCGCCTGGTCCAGCTTTCCATCGCGCCCTGGTTCGACCGCGTGCTGGGCGGGGCTTTCGGCTTCGCCAAGGCCTACCTGCTGCTGGTGATCTGCTACCTGGTGCTGGCCGGGGCCAACACCCCGCTCAACCAGATGCTGGAACAGTCTTATTCCCGGCCCTACCTGGCAGCCGGGGCCGACTATCTCCAGGGCTGGGTCCGCGACCAGGACAACCTGGAAATTTTCCGCCCCCGCGAACCCGCCATCTCATCGATCCTGCCGATCCCCGGCGACCCGCCCCCCGGCAGCTCCCGCTGACCGGCACCAGACGCAAGCCGCCAGGACCAGGGCCGCGCAGGTTGGGGCAAGCAGTTCCAAAGGCTATCCCCGAGTATGCCGCCGGACCTGAAAACCCCCCAGCCGCGGTGTCACCACGTAAGTAAAATTCAGCTGGGCACCGCAGGTTGGGACAAGCAGGTCCGCAGGCTATACCTGAGTATGCCCAGGACCTGATCGCCCCAAGATGCGCCGCCCAGCGCACTTTTACTCCCATTCGATGGTGCTGGGGGGCTTGGACGAAATATCGTAAACCACCCGGTTAACCCCGCGCACTTCGTTGATAATCCGGCTGGAAATCCGGCTCAGCAGTTCGTAGGGCAGCTGGGACCAGCCGGCGGTCATGAAATCCTTGGTTTCCACCGCCCGCAGGGCCACGACGTGCTCGTAGGTCCGGCCGTCGCCCATGACCCCGACGCTTCTCACCGGCAGAAAGACGGCAAAGGCCTGGCTGATCTTGTCGTACCACTCGCTCTGGTAGAGTTCATCGATGTAGATGGCGTCGGCCTGGCGGAGAATGTCGGCGTATTCCTTTTTGACCTCGCCCAGGATCCGCACCCCGAGGCCGGGGCCGGGGAAGGGATGGCGCCAGACCATCTGCCGGGGTAGGCCCAGCTCGTCGCCGATGGCCCGGACTTCGTCCTTGAAGAGTTCGCGCAGGGGTTCCAGCAGCTCCAGTTTCATGTAATCGGGCAGCCCGCCGACGTTGTGGTGGCTTTTGATGTTCTGGGCCTTGCCGGTCTTGCCGCCGGCCGATTCGATCACGTCGGGATAGATGGTGCCCTGGGCCAGCCAGCGGGCCCCTTCAAGGCGGGCGGCGGCCTCTTCGAAAATGTCGATGAAGAGGTTGCCGATGATCTTGCGTTTGCGTTCCGGGTCGGCAACTCCGGCCAGGGCGGTAAGAAAACGCTCCTCGGCATCGACCCGGACTACCTTGACCCCCATGTTTTCGGCGAAGGTGGCCATGACCTGGTCGCCCTCGCCCAGCCGCAGCAGGCCGGTATCGACGAAGACGCAGTTGAGCTGATCGCCGATAGCCCGGTGGATCAGGGCGGCGGCCACCGAGGAATCGACCCCGCCGGAAAGACCGAGAATCACCTGGTCGCTGCCCACCTGGCCTTTGATCCGGGCCACGGCGTCCTCGATGATCTGGCCGGGAGTCCAGTGGCCGTGGCAGCCGCAGATCTTGCGGACGAAGGAAGCGATCAGGATTTCGCCCCGGGGGGTATGGTTGACCTCGGGATGAAACTGCACCCCGTAGAGCTGGCGGGCGGGATCCTGGATCGCCGCCACCGGGGCGTTGGCGGTGGCCGCCACCACCGAGAAGCCTTCGGGCAGCCGGGCGATATGGTCACCATGGCTCATCCAGACCGGGCTCTTGTCCTCGACGAAAAAGCCGTCGAAGAGGGGCCCGGCCTTTCCGGTCAGCTCTATTTCGGCGTGGCCGTATTCCCGCTTGCCGGCCGGCACCACCTCGCCCCCGAAATGGCGGGCCATGACCTGCATGCCGTAGCAGATGCCCAGCACCGGCACCCCCAGCTCCAGCAGATCCTCGTCCAGGTCCGGGGCCCCCTCCTCGTAAACCGACTTGGGCCCGCCGGAGAGAATGATCCCCTTGGGCGCAAACTCGCGAATCGCCGCGATCCCCATGTCATGGGGATGCAGCTCGCAGTAGACATGCGCCTCCCGCACCCGCCGAGCGATCAACTGAGTATACTGCGACCCAAAATCCAGAATCAGAATCTTCTCACTATGAATATCCATGGCCTTCCTGACTTGACTGAAAAAAATTGACATGGGTGAGGCGGTAAACTTTCTCCAGTGCCGCAGATTCGGGCAAGCGGTCCGGCGCCGCGTAGCAGCGCTACGCAAGCCGGGCCGATCGCCCGAAGATGTGGTGCTGGAGAATGTTTACCTAGCCGAGGCGGTAGTTGGGGGCCTCTTTCGTGATAATCACGTCATGGACATGACTTTCCTTGAGCCCGGCCTGGGTGATGCGGACAAAGCGGGCCTTGCCGCGCAGTTCGCTGACGCTGGCCGCGCCCACGTAACCCATGCCGGAACGCAGCCCGCCCATGAGCTGATAGATCATGTTGGCCAAGGGACCGCGGTAGGGCACCTTGCCTTCGATCCCTTCCGGCACCAGCTTGGCCTGGCTTTCGGCGTTGTCCTGGAAGTAACGGTCGCTGCTGCCCTTCTGCATGGCGCCCAGGGAGCCCATGCCGCGGTAGCCCTTGTAGGTCCGGCCCTGGTAGAGGAAGGTTTCGCCGGGGGCCTCGTCGGTGCCGGCGAACAGGCTGCCGATCATGATTGCGCTGGCCCCGATGCCGAGGGCCTTGGTGATCTCGCCGGAATACTTGATGCCGCCGTCGGCGATGATCGGCACATCATACTGGTCGGCGACCCGGGCGCAGTTGTGGATCGCCGTAAGCTGGGGCACCCCGACTCCGGCGACGATCCGGGTGGTGCAGATCGAGCCCGGGCCCACCCCGACCTTGACGCAGTCGGCCCCGGCCTTGATCAGGGCCTCGGTGCCTTCGGCGGTGGCCACGTTGCCGGCGATCACCGGCAGTTGGGGAAAGGTGCTCTTGATCCGGACCAGGGCGTCGATGATATTCCGGGAATGGCCGTGGGCCGAATCCAGCACCACGATATCCACCCCGGCGGCCATCAGCAGCTCGACGTCGTTGAGGGGGGTGTTGACCCCGATGGCGGCCCCGACCCGCAGGCGGCCCAGGTCATCCTTGGCCGCGTCGGGGTAGCGGCGGATTTTTTCGATGTCCTTGATGGTAATCAGACCCTGGAGGCCGCCTTTTTCGTCCACCACCAGCAGTTTTTCGATCCGGTGCTCGTGGAGGAGGGCCTTGGACTGCTCCAAAGTGATGCCGGGCCGGGCGGTAACCAGGTTCTTGCTGGTCATCACGTCCCGGACCTTGAGGTTCTCGTCGGTGACGAAGCGCAGGTCGCGGTTGGTGACGATCCCCACCAGCTTGTCGCCGCGCAGGACCGGCATTCCGGAGATCTGGTAGTAGCTCATCAGTTCGTTGACCTCGCGCACGGTCCGCTCCTCTTCCACCGTGACCGGATCGACGATCATCCCCGATTCGGACTTCTTGACCTTGCGGACCTCCCGGATCTGCTCCCCGATGGCCATGTTCTTGTGAATGATGCCGATACCGCCCTCCCGGGCCATGGTAATGGCGGTGCGGTGTTCGGTCACCGAGTCCATGGCGGCGCTGACCAGGGGAATTTGCAGTTTGATGGCGCGGGTCAGGCGGGTGGAAAGATCGACGGCCGAGGGCAGAACCTCGGAGGCGGCTGGGACCAGCAGCAGATCGTCGAAAGTATAAGCGGTTTCCAGGTTGTCAAGCGGCATAGTCTGGCTCCTTGGGGGTGGAAAGGGGCTGGGTGATAAATATTTTATTCTAACCGCTTTGCGGCCGGCGGTAAATTTTCTTTTTGCGAGCCGGGCGCCGATGGGCTAGTATGGCCGTCCTTGATGCACTAACCAGGGAGGAAGAGCCTTGCTGCTGGAAATCAACCCCGACAATCCGCAACCGCGTCTGATCAAGCAGGTGGTCGATGCCCTGCGCCATGGCGCGGTGATCTGTTACCCCACCGACACGGTTTATGGTATTGGCTGCGATATTTTCAACCAGAAGGCGGTGAAGCGGATCTACCAGATCAAGCAGCGGCCGCTGTCAAAGCCCTTCAGCTTCATCTGCGCCGATCTCAAGGACGTCAGTACTTACGCCCATGTTTCCAATACCGGCTATCGGGTGATGCGGAAATGTCTGCCCGGGCCCTACACCTTTGTCATGGTGGCGACCAAGCTGGTGCCCAAAATCATGATGACCCGGCAGAAAACCGTGGGGATCAGGGTGCCCGAGCACCAGATCTGCATGGATTTGGTCCACGGGCTGGGCAACCCGATTCTGACCACCAGCGCCACGCCCGATGATCCCGATTTTCCGATGCTGATCCACGCCCATGAAGTGGAAGAGCGTTATGGCAAACAGGTGGATATTATCATCGACAGCGGCCCCCTGGCCCATTCGGCCCCTTCCACCGTGATCGCCCTCGAAGATGATGAGCTGATCGTTCTGCGCCCGGGCAAAGGCAAGCTGGAAGACCTGGGCCTGTAGCCCGGCCGGCCAGCTTGGCCGGGGCAGGCGATAAGACGGCACTGCTGATTCCGCTCAACTTCCGGGGGCGGCGCGGCCTGCTCCAAGCAAGACCGGCGGCTATACCCAAGTATGCCGCCGGTTCCGAGCGCGTGCAGCCGCGGTGTCGCCACCAGGCGTTGCCTAATCGATGAGGCCGTCCTTGAGGGATTTGCTCATCGTGAAGTGGACGTTCTTGCGGGGCGGGATGTGCATTACCTTGCCGGTCCGGGGATTCTTGGTGGTGCGGGCCTTACGCTCCCGCACCGAAAAGCTGCCGAAACCGCGGATTTCCACCCGCCGCTTCTCTTCCAGGGCCTGGAGGATGCTTTCCAGCATGATGTCCACGGCCTGGTTCAGATCCTTTTTCAGAAAACCCGGCATTTCTTCGGCAACAGCATTGATGAGATCCCGTTTAAGCATAGTCTTCTTCCTTACGAGTTATGGTGAAATGGTCCATTCATAAGCCAGAACCGGGGTTATGTTAAGCGGCGAGGTCAGGCGCGTTTCCGCCTTGCTGCCCAGGAGCAGCGCGAGCAGGGAAAAATCACGCCGCGGCGGATAGATCAAGTGCGGCACCACTTCCGGGTCCAGCCCGGCCAGCTCGGCGGCGAGCAGGGCGGCGTCGTTGAGATTGCCCAGCTCATCGATCAATTCCATCTCCCGGGCCTTGGTTCCGGAGAAAATCCGGCCGTCGGCGAATTCCCGCACCGTCTCTTCGGGCAGGTTCCGGCTGGCGGCCACGGCGGCCACGAACTGGTCGTGGACCCCGCTGATCATCTCCTGGAGCATGGCCCGTTCTTCCGGGCTCATGGTCCGGTCGGGAGCGCCGATGTCCTTGAGGGCCCCGCTCTTGATGGTTTCCGTCCGGTAGCCGATTTTTTCCAGCAGCTCCTCGAGGTTGACGAACTTGATGATAACCCCGATGCTGCCGGTAAGGGTGCCGGGATTGGCGACGATCTTTTCCGCCCCCAAAGCCGCGTAAAGCCCGCCGGAGGCCGCCACCGAACCCATCGAGGCCACCACCGGCTTAATGGCGTTGGTGCGCTGAACTTCGCTGTAGAGCTCCTGGGAGGCCCCCACCGCGCCGCCGGGGCTGTCGATCCGCAGGACGATGGCCTTGATCCGCTCCTGGTTGCGAAACTCGGTGAGCTGGGCCACGATCTGGTCGGCGGAACTGATTACCCCCCGGACCTCGATGACCCCGACCCCCTCCTTGCGGGTGCCGGAGCCGAAGAGCTCCGAGGAGTCGGAGCGCAGCAGCGAACCGAGCAAAAAGCTCACCCCGGCCCAGAAGAGCAGGCCGACCACCAGCAAAATCAGGCAGCCGCTGAGCAGAGGATGTCTGCGGCGCAGTGAGCTTTGTTCACCCATGATCAGTACCTGTCCCGGCAGCCGGTTCAGGATTCATTCTTGTCCCGGTTCTCCATCTCCTCCTTGAGCAGGTCGCCCAGGGTGGAGGGGCCGCTCTTGGCCTGTTTCTGCTTGAACTCCTCGATCCGGGCCGCCTCGCCCTCCTCGCTGAGGGCCTTGAGGGAAAGGCCGATCTTGCGGTCCTTGGCCGAAACATTGATGACTCGGGCTTCCAGGGTATCGCCGACATTGTAGAGGCCCACCGGAGTATCGATCTTCTCCTTGCTCAACTCGGAGACATGGATCAAACCTTCGATGCCTTCCTCCAACTCGACGAAGACGCCGAAGTCGGTGACGTTGGTGATCTTACCGCTGACCTTGGTGCCGATGGAGTATTTTACCACCGCCGCTTCCCAGGGATCAGGCTGCAGTTGCTTGATGCCCAGCGAGAAGCGCTCGTTTTCCTTGTCGATCTTGAGGACCACGGCCTGGATGGTTTCGCCCTTGGCGTATTTCTCGCCGGGGTGCTTGATCCGCTCGGTCCAGGAAAGATCGGAAACGTGGATCAGGCCGTCGATGCCTTCCTCGATGCCGATGAAGATCCCGAAATCGGTGATATTCTTGATCTTGCCTTCGATGATCGAACCAACGGGGTAGTTATCCGCCACCATGTCCCAGGGGTTGGGCTGGAGCTGCTTCATGCCCAGGGAAATCCGCTTGGCTTCCGGATCGACGTTGAGGACCGCCACTTCGACCTCGTCGCCAACGGCCACGATCTTGGAAGGATGGCGGGACTTCTTGGACCAGGACATCTCGGAGATGTGCACCAGGCCCTCGACTCCTTCCTCGAGTTCGACAAAAGCGCCGTAATCGGTGATGCTGACCACCTTGCCGGGGATCTTGGCGCCCACCGGGTAGCGCTGCTGAATGGTTTCCCAGGGATCGCTCTTGAGTTGCTTGACGCCCAGGGAGACCTTATCGTTTTCTTTATCGTATTTGAGGATCTTGACCTGGATCTCGTCGCCCACCTTGAACATCTTGGAGGGATGAGAAACCCGGCCCCAGGAGAGGTCGGTGATATGGCAGAGGCCGTCCATGCCGCCTAGATCGACGAAGACCCCGTAATCGGTGATATTGGTGACCGAGCCGGTGAGGACCTGGCCTTCCTCAAGAGTGGAGCGCATTTCCTCGCGCAGCTTCTTGCGCTCGTCTTCCATGATGGCCCGCCGGGAGATGACCACGTTGTTGCGGCGGCGGTTGTATTTGAGCACCTTGAAATCGAAGGTCTGGCCGATCATGGCGTCGAGATCGCGCACCGGCCGCAGATCGATCTGGGAGTAGGGCAGAAAGGCCGGCACGCCGATGTCCACGGAAAGGCCGCCCTTGACCCGGCTGTCGATGCGGCCGCTGATGGTGCTGTCGGCCTCCTGGATGCGGGCAATCTCTTCCCAGACCTTGATGCCGATGGCCCGTTCGCGGGAAAGCTTGAGTCCGCCTTCCGGCTCGCGTTTTTCAACAAAAACTTCAAAGGTGTCGCCGATCTTAACGTCGATCTGACCCTCTTCGTTACGGAATTCGCTGATGTCGATTTCGCCTTCCGCCTTGTCCCCGATGTCCACGAGGACATGATCCTTGCCTACGGCGATTACCTCGCCCTTGACCACTTCGCCCACATCCGCCACCCGGATGCTCTGCTCAAACAGATCAGCGAAGCTTTCACCACCAGTGGTTGTTGTTGTGTCTGTGCTGTTTCCCATGTCGACGATCCTCCTTAAATTATGGAAATACGATGGGGTTATATACCAGAGGCGGGGAAGAAATACAAATTATTTTGTCGGGCCAGAAAGGGGCGGAGAATCGGGGCGGAAGGCGGGAAAAACCGGGGGTTCAGGCGCAGGTGCAGCCGTCTTGCGAGCTGCTTTGGCAGAGCGCCATGTCGCAGTGAATCCGGTCGCCGCCGGCCTGCTTGGCCCGGTACATGGCCTGGTCGGCCCGGTTCACCAGATGGTCGATGTCGTCGTCCCAGGAGTAGATCGGCCGGCGGATGAAGCGGGCCAGGCCGATGCTCAGGGAGGTGGTGCCGAAGGGGTTGCGCCGGTAATGCTCGAGGATCCGCCGGGCCACCGCCACCGCCTGCTCATCGTTGGTATAGGGCAGGATGATGGCGAATTCGTCGCCGCCATGGCGGCAGCAGTGATCGACGTTCTCCCGGGTGTTGTCCAGCAGCAGCCGGCCGATGGCCTTGAGAACCTCGTCGCCGGCCTGGTGACCGAATTGGTCGTTGTAGATCTTGAACTTGTCGGTATCGATGATGGCTACGAAAATCGGATATTCCTGGCGGTGGGCCCGGGGTATTTCCTCCCGCAGCTTGGCCTCGAAGCCGCGCCGGTTGTAAAGCCCGGTCAGAGAGTCGCACATGGAAAGCTGCTCGAGCTTGCGGACCAGTTCCTGCTCGCGCAGGGCCCTTCTCAGCTTGGCTTCCAACTCGTCGATGTTGAACGGTTTGGTGATGAAATCGCAGGCCCCGGCCCGGATCACGTCGGTATAGCTGAACCTTTCGGCATAGCCGGTGATGATGATTACATCGAGGCGGGGATAGAGATTCTTGGCTTCCTTGAGCAGGGCGATGCCGTCCATCTCGGGCATGGTCATGTCGGTGAGGACGATGGAGATGCCGCCCCGCTTGAGTTCCTCCAGGGCTTCGCGGCCGTTGCGGGCGGTAACGCATTGAAAGCCGAAGGAGACTATCGATGACTCGAGCAGCTTGAGGATTTGAGGATCGTCGTCGACGGCCAGAATCTTGGTCGGCGATGCGGGGTCCGGCTCTTCCGGCAAAAATGCCTGATGCATTCAGGATGCTCCCTGGCGGTGAAGTCCGGGCCAGCAATGCCATGCCGGTGGTATTTCGCCGCCGGCGGTTCAGCCATGGCCCGGTGTTTTTCCGTAGCGCGTCAACACTTGCCAATTTGGCCCGGGCGGCGAAAAATCATTGCCTTTTTGGGCTTTTTATCATAAGAGTCAGTTCAACTTGCGCCCGGATGTCCGTAGTCCCGGCGGCGGCGGTCCCGCGACTGACCCGGCCAGGCAAAACGCGTTTCTGTTTGGATATTGAAGCATAAGCTGTTTGCGGTGGCAAACAGATAATCTTTTTTCCGCGGAAATATTTTCACGGCCGCGTGATATTGAAAGCATAACAGCAAGCCGGAGCAGCTCCCCAAGATGAAACTTCCTTCCCTTACCATTGGCCCCTATACGGCGCCGGTTCCCCTGATCCAGGGGGGTATGTCCATTCGTGTTTCCACTTCCGCCCTGGCGGTTCCCGTCGCCCAGTGCGGCGGGATCGGCACCATCGGCGGCTCCGGCCTGCCGGTGGAGGAACTGCAGGCCGATATCCGCAAGGCCAAGAGCGAGACCGACGGGATCATCGCGGTGAACATCATGTTCGCCATGAAGAATTTCTACAACCTGGTCATGGGCTCCATCGAGGCGGGGGTGGACATGATCATTACCGGGGCCGGTTTTTCCCGGGATATTTTCAAGATTGGCCAAGAGACCAAGACCCCCATCGTTTCCATCGTTTCCTCGCCGGCCTTCGCCCGCCTGGCGGAAAAACTGGGTGCGGCGGCCATCGTGGTGGAGGCCAAGGAGGCCGGGGGGCATCTCGGCACCGACCAGGCCCTGCGGGATCTTTTTCCCGAGATCCGCAAGGTGGTCAAAAAGGTGCCCCTGATTGCCGCCGGCGGAATCACCAACGGCTACGAGATGGCCGAAATGATGGATAAATACGGGGCCGACGGAGTCCAGATCGCCACCCGGTTCGTCCTCACCGAGGAGTGCTCGGTGGCTGACAACTTCAAGCAGGCCCTGCTCAAGGCCCAGGCCGAGGACGTCACCCTGATCCGCTCGCCGGTGGGCCTGCCCGGCCGGGCCATCAAGACCTCTTTCGTCGAGCGCCTGGCCGCCAAGGAAGAGCTGAAGGCCAAGGAGTGCCGCTTCAAGTGCCTGAAAAAGTGCGATCATTTCTACTGCATCAGCGAACGGCTGCAGAAGGCCCACGATGGCGACCTGGAGGAGGGCCTTTTCTTCTCCGGGGAAAATGTCTGGAAGATGAAGGAAATTCTGACGGTGCGGGAAGTTTTCGACCAGTTTGTCAGCCAGGCTGAATCAGTTTACAAGGAGCAAGGATAGTTGCCGGAGGACGCGCGTCTTGCCTCCTTTTTTCCGCCAAGCCGATATGACCGAACCCGTTGCCTCCGAACCCCGCGTAATTCCCCGTTCAGACCACCCCATATCCCGCGCCAGGATCGATCGCGAGGCCCTCAAGGTCATGCACCGCCTGCGGGATGAAGGCTTTCGGGCCTACCTGGTGGGCGGTGGGGTCCGCGATCTGCTGCTGGGCAAAACCCCCAAGGATTTCGATATCAGCACCGACGCCAAGCCCGGCGAGCTGCGGAAGGTGTTCCGCAACAGCCGGATCATCGGCCGGCGCTTTCGCCTGGTCCAGGTCTTCTTCCCCGGCGGCAAGATCATCGAGGTCTCCACCTTCCGCTGCCGCAGCGAGTTCGAACTAAACGGCGGCGAAGTCGCCACCCTGGCCTCGGACAACACCTTCGGCGATCCCGCCGAGGATGCCTTCCGCCGCGACCTGACGATCAACGCCCTCTTTTACGAGATTGAAAACTTCAGCGTCATCGATTACACCGGCGGGGTCGAGGATCTGCGCCGGCGCCTGGTCCGCCTGGTGGGGGATCCCGATCGCCGCCTGATCGGCGATCCGGTCCGGATGCTGCGGGCCATCCGCCACGCCGCCCGGGCCGGATTCACCATCGAGGAGGAAACCTGGCGGGCCATCCGGCGCCATGTCGACAAGCTGAGCCTGTGCCCGGACTCCCGCCTGCGCGACGAGTTGTTCAAGGATCTCCAGGCCGGGGCCAGCCGAACCTGGGCCGAACTGGCCTTGGCCAGCGGGATTTTCTCCCGCCTGTTTCCCTTTTATCGGCAGGTGCTGCCCGAGCCCGACCCCGACCAGCCCGATTTGCAAAAGATCGTCCGGCCGACCCCGTTGACCGAGCTGCTTTTCCAACTGCTCACCGTGGTGGACCGGGCCGTGGCCGCCGGTAAAACCCCCACCGAGGAGATTATCTTCGCCCTGCTGCTGCTGCCCTGGGCCGAAGCCCGGTTCCAGCTTTTGGCCAGCCGCCCCGACCGGGCCGCGGCCTATCGTTTTTCCCGGCAGTTGCGCAACGATCTGGACGATATCCTGGTCCCCCTCAACATCAAGCGCCATACCAAGGAAGCCCTGGCGGTACTGCTGGCCAACCTGCCCTTGCTGCTGGCCCATGGCGCCGAGCCGGCAGCGGCGGCCGGCCAGAAGGAGCCCCAGTGGCCCCGCTGGCTGGTCCGCAAGGGCTATTTCCCCCGCTGCCAGGCCTTTTACGAGTTGTACCTGGCCGCCATCGCAGGCGGCGAGTTGCCGGCCAGCATTGCCGAGGTGGCCGCGGCGCCGCCCCTGGCCAAACCCAAAAACCACCGCGTTGC
>NZ_JBIPKI010000045.1:0-19164 GCF_044068515.1 Desulfurivibrio nitratireducens | reverse complement strand
ATTCCCGAACTGAGCGCCACCACCAAGAAGGAGGCCCTGCGGGAACTGGCGGCCGTCTGTTCGCTGGCCAGGTAGCTGACGATTTTCCAGATCCGCTCGGAGCCCAGGGCGGAAAAACCTGGCATGCCGAGCGGCAAAATACCATCGTGGATGATCTGGAAGAATACCTCCTCAGTATAACCCAGTACCGAAAGATCGGCGGCAAAGCCGCCCTTTAAACCGGGGCCGTGGCAGGCCGCGCAATTCTGGGCGTAAAGGTCGCGCCCCTCGGCAATGGCGGTCTGATCGCCGCTGTAAGGATTGCTCAGTTCGCCGACCAGGGTGGTCCGAGCCTGTTCCCGCCAGGGAATATCGCTGCCCAGCTTCTGCATATAGGCCACTATGGCATCCATATCGGTTTTACCCGCCAGGGTACTGATTTCCTCCTCGGCATAGGGAAAACCCAGCACCTCCAGCTTGCGCCGGGTCAATTCGGGATTTACCCGGCGGTTGTCGAGGAAGGCGTAGGCGGGCATGTTGCTGCCCGGGGCCATCGAGGCGGGATCCCGCATATGCTGGTAATGCCACTGATCCGGGTACTTGCCGCCAACCCGGGCCAGGTCCGGACCGGTGCGGCGGGAACCCCAGAGGTGGGGGCGGTCGTACACGAATTCACCGGACTTGGAGTAATCGCCGTAACGAATCACCTCGGCCACCAGGGGCCGCACCGTCTGGGTGTGGCAATTGTTGCAGCCTTCCTTGATGTAGACATCCCGGCCCGCCAGTTCCAGGGCGGTATAGGGAACCACCGAGGCGATGGCGTCCCGCTCGGTGTTGACGTAGGCAAAGGGCACCACCATGGTGACCATGGTCCCCACCAGGATCGCGGCGGTGGCCATAACCAGCAGCAAAGCCGAATTTTTTTCCCACATGGCAGACCTCCTCCCTATGCCCGCGCCGCAGCCGGCGGAGTTTGGGCCCCGCGCGCCGTCATGGCGATATTATAGACAAAAATCCCTACCCCCAGCAGGTAGACAACCCCGCCCAGGCCCCGAACCCACCAGTAAGGATACATGGCCAGGACGCTTTCCATGAAAGTGTAGGTAAGGCTGCCGTCATCGTTGAGGCTGTGCCACATCGAGCCTTGTACCACCCCGGCGATCCACAGGCTCGCCGAATAAATAAGCTGGCCGACCAGAACCAGCCAGAAATGCAGATTGGCCAGGCCGACGCTGTACAGTTCGCGCCCGTAAAGCCGGGGGGCCAGATAATAAAAAGCGCCGAAAAGCACCAGGGAAATCCAGCCCATGGTGCCCATGTGGACATGGCCCGGCACCCATTCGGTGTAGTGGATGAAGCCGGAGAAGGTGCGCACCGCCTGCAACGGGCCCTGGAGGGTCTGCAAACCGTAGAAGGTAATGGCCAGTATGAAAAACTTGACCAGGTAATTCTCCCGCATCTGGTGCCACTGGCCGTTCATCGAAAGATAACCGTTGATCACCGAGCCCCAGGAGGGGGCGATCAGCATGATCGAAAAGGCCATGGCCAGGGTTTGAATCCAGTCGGGAATCGGGGTCCAGAGCAGGTGATGGGCCCCGGTCCAGAGGTACATGAAAACCAGGGACCAGAAGGCGATCATCCCCAGGCGATGGCTGAAAATCGGCACCCCGGTGGACTTGGGCAGGAAGTAATAGAAGACGGCCAGCGGCGGCAGGGTAAGGACCATCGCCACCGCGTTATGGCCGTACCACCACTGCACGTTGGCGTCATTGGTGCCGGCAAAGGCCGAATAGGATTTGAACAGGCTCACCGGCACGGCGGCGCTGTTGACCACAAAAAGCACCGCCACCCCGATCAAGGCCCCCATCATAAACCAGAGGGAGATATACATCTGCTCCTCTTTGCGCTTGAAGATGGTCATCAGGATATTGATGGTAAAGGCCACCCAGAGCACCACGATCAGCAGGTCAATGGGCCACTCCATCTCATGGTACTCCTTGCTCTGGGAGAAACCCAGCAGCAGGGTCACCGCCGAAAGCACGATGACGATGTTGAAGAGCCAGAGTTGAAAGCGGGCCAGGCCGTTGCTCCAGAGCGGCACCCGGCAGAGGCGCTGGACCATGTAATAAAAAAGGGCGAAAAAACCGCCGATGGCAAAACCGAAGATGCCGGCGTTGGTATGAATCGGCCGCAAGCGCCCGTAACTGAGATACTCGCCGAAATTCAACTGGGGCATCACCAACTGAAAAGAAATCAGCACCCCGACCAGCACCGTCACCAAGCCCCACAGGATGCTCCAGTGGACAAAATGTCTGACAATCTCATAGTTGTACGCCGGTTTTTCCATAATCCCTCCTCGTTTAAAGCCTGATCCCGCAAACGGCCGTAAGCTTTCCCCCGGACCGGGCGGCGTTCTTCCGCCCAGCTTTAGACCCTGTTATGGATACCACAAAACGCCCCTGACAACTAAAAACAAAAATAAGCCCGGCCGATTTTTCAACAGGACCAATTTTGTCTTGTCTTCGGCCCAAAAAAACGGCGCCTAACTCATCGACTGCCGCCGGAGCCACCGCCATCTTCGCCAACCACCCCCGAGGCCGGGAAGTCACCCAAGACCTGCCGACCCGGGATCTCTTGCCTTTCAGATAAACTGAGAAAACTTCCTGCTCTTGAGCGCCTCTTCGACATCCTGGCGCAGAGCAACCCAAACCGGATGAACCGGGCACTTACCGCTCCGCCCGCACTGTTGATCCTCAAGGGTGCAAACATTCATGGCCACCGGTCCCCCGATGGCCGTAACCACATCGTAAAGGCTGATTTCCGCGGGATCCCGGGCCAGGCGAAAGCCGCCCTTGACCCCCCGGTATGAATCCACGAGCTTCTCCCGGGCCAGCTTTTGCAGGATCTTGGCCAGAAAGCTCTTGGGAATCTCCATTTCGCCGGCGATTTCTTCGATCATGAGCACTTCACCGGCTCGTTTGGCCAGGCAATAAACGCAGCGAATGGCGTAGTCTGTTTCTCGGGTAATCTGCATAACAGACCTTTTTTATCCTCTTTCATCCCCCTTTGTCCATATTTTTTTTACCGGCCAACCGCAGCGAGCGGGCAATCAAGGGGCAACAGCTCAGTACGGGGTGTTATGCAAGGGTTCAACGCGGCAAGGCCATTTTGCACTGATTTTGTTTTCAGGCCCAAAAAAGACTATAATATGAATGGTCAGCATTATGCCGATGATCGGATCCCGACCAGGACACCACGCTTGTCGACCCATTAAAAATCGGGTATTCAAGTGGCATCTCGCCAATCCGGGCGCTGAAAAAACAAAAACGTGAACCTCACCGGCGATTTTTACATTTTTGCAATAAACCTGCAACGGTTCAACGGGCTTCCGGCGCTATAATTACCAGCGAAATCAAGCTTTTACAGTCAGGCCGCAACCCGGCGTTATATTTGGCACTGGTTTTGCTTAAACTACTGCATCAGCAACCGGGCGCCTGGCCGCCAAGTAGCGGCCAGGTCGGCGACCATCCGGACCCAGGTCGCGCGCCGCAAATTTTCAGGCCGGCTCGGCCCCCAGCCGCCGCAGCCGTCCACTTCATTAATTCAGGAGGAACCAGTAATGCCTAAAACGTCATGCTGCCATAAAGGCCACCACCACGTCTACGGCCAGCACAAGAAACCCGTTCATGCCACCGTGCCCCAACTATTCGGGGCCAATGTCTTCAACAATCATGTCATGAAGGAGCGGCTGCCCAAGGAAACCTACCGGGCCCTGCAGAACACCATCAATTCCGGCGCCTCTTTGCAGCCGGAGGTGGCGGCGGTGGTCGCCAATGCCATGAAGGATTGGGCCATCGAACGGGGAGCTACCCATTACACCCACTGGTTTCAGCCCTTGACCGGCGCCACCGCCGAAAAGCACGACTCCTTCATCTCCCCGACCATGGATGGTTCGGTGATCATGGAATTTTCCGGCAAACAGCTGATCCAGGGCGAACCGGACGCCTCCTCCTTCCCCAGCGGCGGCCTGCGGGTAACCTTCGAGGCCCGGGGCTACACCGCCTGGGACTGCACCTCGCCCGCCTTCCTCAAAGAAGACGGAGCCGGCAACGTCACCCTCTGCATCCCCACCGCCTTCTGCTCCTACAAAGGGGAAGCCCTGGACAAGAAGACCCCCCTGCTGCGTTCGATGAACGCCGTTTCCCAGCAAGCTCTGCGGGTCCTCCGGGCCATGGGCAACACCACCGCCACCAAGGTCATCCCCACGGTGGGGGCCGAACAGGAATATTTCCTGGTGGAAAAGGAGTATTACCTCAAGCGGCTGGATCTGATGACCTGCGGCCGGACCCTCTTCGGCGCCCCCTCCCCCAAGGGCCAGGAACTGGAAGACCAGTACTTCGGGGCCATCAAGGACCGGGTTTCGGCCTACATGAAGGATCTCGACGTCGAACTCTGGAAGATGGGGGTCACGGCCAAGACCAAGCACAACGAGGTGGCCCCGGCCCAGTTCGAAATGGCCCCGGTCTTCACCACCACCAACATGGCCGCCGACCATAACCAGCTGGTGATGGAGACCATGCAGAAGGTGGCCCTGCGCCATGAAATGGTCTGCCTGCTGCACGAAAAACCCTATGCCGGGGTCAATGGTTCCGGCAAACACAACAACTGGTCGCTTTCCACCGACGACGGCATCAATTTGCTCGAGCCGGGCCAGACCCCCGAGGACAACGCCCAGTTCCTGGTCTTCCTGGCAGCCATGATCCAGGCGGTGGATAAACACGCCGACATCATGCGCACCACCTGCGGCAGTTCCGGCAACGATCACCGCCTCGGCGCCAACGAGGCCCCGCCGGCGATTATTTCCATCTTCCTCGGCCAGGAACTCACCGATATCCTCGAGAAACTGGCCAAAGGGGAAAAAATCTGCTCACCGGCCGGCTGCCAGTTTATCAAGATCGGGGTCGACTCCCTGCCCGATCTGCCCAAGGACAATACCGACCGCAACCGGACCTCCCCCTTTGCCTTCACCGGCAACAAGTTCGAGTTCCGGATGGTGGGTTCGTCCCAGTCGATCTCCGGCCATAACGTGGCCCTGAACACCATCGCCGCCGAGGCCCTGGATGAAATTGCCACCCGGCTGGAAAAGAGCAAGGACGTCAACAAGGAAATCCAACTGATCATCAAGGAAACCATGGCCCGGCACGACCGGATCATTTTCAACGGCAACAACTATTCCGAAGAGTGGGTCCAGGAAGCGGAAAAGCGGGGGCTGCCCAATGTCAAGAACACCGCCGACGCCCTCAAAACCCTGACTGCCCCCAAGGCGATCAAGCTTTTCGGCAAATACAACGTCCTGAGCAAGGAAGAACTCCATTCCCGCTACGAAATTTATTCGGAACAGTACGCCAAGCATATCAATATCGAATCCCGGGCCGCAGTCCATATGACCCGCCGGCAGTATATTCCCGCCGCGATTCGCTATATCGGCATCCTCGGCGCCTCAGCGGCGGCGGCCGGTAAACACGGCGGGGTCCAGAAAAAGCTGCTGGAACAAGTTTCGATCCTGCTGGAAGCGGCCAGCAAGAAGGTGGACAAACTGGAAGAGGAAGCCCGCAAAGCCCGGGCCATCGCCAAGGTGGAAAAACAGACGGCCGCCTTCCGGGACAAGGTGATGCCCACCATGGTCGACCTGCGCGGGGATATCGACCAACTGGAGGAACTGCTGCCGGCGGATCTCTGGCCGGTGCCGACCTACAGCGAACTGCTCTTCAAACTTTAGGAACCGGCCGGCCGTGCCTCTTCATGCCCCGATCAGCCCCGGTGAGATAGCGCTGCTATCCTCGCCGGGGCTGCTTGCGATAATCGGCGGTCCTGGCGCCTGTTTGCCGGCAACGGATCAATTTCCCCCCTTCAACCACGACGACTTCACCGGAGAAAACCATGAAGTGTCCTGCTTGCCAGCGTAGCGTTCCGGCGGAATCCCTGTTCTGCATGTTTTGCGGGCGGGCCTTGCCGGCAGCGGACCCGGGGGGCCCCGCAAGCGGCGGAGTGCTGACCGATCCCACCATCGACCTGGAGCTGGTGCCGGTGCCGGAGGGCAGCTTTCGCATGGGTAATATCTGGGAGGACGGCGGTTTGGATGAAAAACCGGTCCACCTGGTGCGGGTGGCGGCTTTTCATCTGGCCCGTTTCCCCGTCACCCAGGCCCAGTGGCAGGCGGTGATGGGGACAAACCCCGCGGCTTCCTCGGGCGAAGTTTTTATTGGAGCGGACAAGCCGGTGGTCAATGTCAGCTGGGATGACGCCGGCGAGTTCATCAAGCGCCTCAACGGGATCAGCGGGGAGTGCTACCGCCTGCCCAGCGAGGCGGAATGGGAATACGCCGCCCGCTCCGGCGGCAAGGACCAGAAATGGGCGGGAACCAGCGAGGAGAAGCTGCTGCCCGATTATGCCTGGTACAGCGCCAACAGCAACGGCCGCCTCCAGCCGGTGGGCCAAAAGGAGCCCAACGGCCTCGGGCTTTACGATCTCAGCGGCAACATCTGGGAATGGTGCCAGGATCTCTGGCATCCCAACTATGAAGGCGCCCCGCCTGACTCCGCCCCCTGGCTCAACGATGTCTCCGGCAGCGGAGCCGGTCGGCGCCGGGTGCTGCGCGGCGGCTCCTGGAACTTCAACGCCCTCAATGCCCGCACCACCTACCGCGACTGGAACAACAGCGACTATCGCTTTTTTGTTATCGGCCTCCGCCTCGCCCGCTGAACCTGATAAACGTGGGGCAGCACCGCATCTTTCCGCGATCAGTCCCGGCGATATACCGGAGTATAATCGCCGGGACTGATCGCGAAAATCTGCGGCACTGACCCACGTTTACCTCCTTTCTCACGTAGGTCTTTTCTCCATCTGCCCTGGCTTTTGCCGGACCGGGTCCGGGACCATTGGGATCCACGCCAGCCGCCACCTTCACCAGCAATTTACGTTTTTGTGTTTTTTTGCGATTCCCGCTTAACTAGTGTGACGAAAACGTAATATCGCTCCCCGGTCTATCTCTTCCGGGCACCCTTGTCCTGGCCTTAACAAGCTGACATAAAAAGATAAAAACAAACAGCCGGCGATTGGCACGGTTTGTGAAATGTCCTGCTCCAGGACGACAGGGCTTCAACTCCGAACTCGGGAACATCGCCGTGGGGCGGGATCTTCCCCCGGGGCTGGGGCCGCCTAATTCAATCTTGATCAGAAGGAGCAGGAAAATGAAAATGAAACGTTATTGCCGGGGAATCGCCGCAGGGCTGCTGGGCTGCGGCCTGATCGCCACCAGCGCCGTCGCCGCGGAAGAAGCGCCATACGCCGAACTGGCGGCAAGCGCCTACAGCCAGTATATCTGGCGGGGTTTTGCCTTCAGCCAGGACAGTATCGTGGTGCAGCCTTCGCTGACCGTGGGCTACCACGGTTTTTCCGTCAATCTCTGGGGCAATCTCGATACCGATCCGGTGGGGGGCGACAAGGCCAGCTGGAACGAAACCGATCTGACCCTGGCCTACGACTGGACCACCGGCCCGGTTGACTTCAGCGCCGGCTACATTTATTACGGCCTGGAGGGCGCCGACGACACCCAGGAACTCTATCTCAGTGCCGCCTACGATGTCCTGCTGAACCCGACCATCACCATTTACCGGGATTTTGCCGCCGCTCCGGGCTGGTATGTCACCCTGGGGGTGTCCCACAGCATCCCCCTGCGCGACGAAATCGCCCTAGAGTTGGGCGCCCAGGCCGGTTACCTGTATATCAGCAGCGCCTCCACCTTGGCGGAGGTCGGTACCGACGATGCCTACCGGGCCCTGCACGACGGCCTGATCTCGGCCGCGGTGCCGATTCCGGTGGGCCAATACTTCACCGTCACTCCCGAACTGGCCTACTCCTTCGCCTTGAGCAGCAAGGCCCGCGACCTCCTCAAGGAGGCCAACAGCGACGCCATCGGCAAGGATAAAGACAACTTCATCTACGGCGGGGTCACCTTGAGCATGGCCTTCTGAGCCCCGAGGGTGGGGCGGGCGCCTCCGCGATTTTAGCGCCCCGCCCTTCTTTCCCATCACTTCCGGGCCCACCCCGGAGCCATTTCCGGAGGCCCCGGCAACCTTTGCCCAGCAAACGGTTGCCGGGGCCTTTTTGGCGCCATCTTCAGGCCATTGTTTAAAACACCCTCACCGGTTTTTTCCCTTGGCTCTGCATGCTTATTAAGGCTATGCTTGCCTCTGCCAGCCAGTCATCGGCCGCACCATCATCCGACCAGGCAGGACCAACTACCAAGGCAACCGCGGCCAACCCGTTTTCAACCAACAACAGCCATCAAACCATGGTCTTAAACCTTTTTGGCAAAAGGTGTCGCGATGAGCCAACCAACAAATATTTTCGCCCTGCTCGACCAGAACGGGCCTTTCCGGGTGGATGACGAACCCGAGGGCGGCCGCCTGTTTTCGCCCCGCTCCCGCCGGCGGCTCCAGGAACTGAAAAAGAACGGGCTGGTCAGCAAGTACCGGGTTATCCGCAACCAGATCTTCGAGCTGTTGGGGGTGCGCTCCTTTGCCGGCATCCAGGATTTGCTGGACCGGCCCGAGCAGCGCCCGATCGTCGAGAAACGGGCCTACATGCTGCTGGGCAACATGTTCGGCCTGGCCGGCAACGAGCGGGAAGTGATTGCCCGGATCAACTCCTATTCCCGAATCGCCGACGGGGTCATCAATTACCTGCGGGCCAGGGTGCTGGCCAATTACGCCTCCTATATCGAGATGACCAACGAGATCGACTCCACCCGCAGCCCCGTCGAGCTGCTGTTGATCCTCTTCGATGACCGTTATCATCGCAAGGCCCGCTTCGAGGCCAAACGTAAATTGATTCTGATGAACCTGGCCGGAGCCATCGACCAGCGGGAACGGGAAACCGAGGTGGAGCAGAAGTTTCTCCGTTTCCTGGGATTCCTCAACGACCAGGTCTGGAGCCGCCAGGCCAAGATCGGCGAGTTGGAGATCGTCTATCTCCACAGCCGCCACCACCCGGAAAGCTTTGCCTGCCAGGAAGTGACGGTGAAGCGCCGCGAGGAACTGCCCTCCCAGCCGGGCCCCGGCGAAAAGATCACCATGATCAAGCGGCGCTGCTTCCCCTGGCGGGGCCGGGAGATCCCGGTTTACGTCAGCATCCGCAAGAAACCGCCGGAAGCCAAGGTTCTCAAGCTGCTGCGCAAGGGCGAGGAAAACCCGGCGGTGGCGGTGGACGACGAGTTGGGCCTGATGGCGGTGGTGGACTCGCCCATGGAGGTCAAGATTTTTCAGCAGCACCTCACCGCCAGCGCCGGCCGGGCCGGCTCGCTGATGACCCTGGAAGACCTTAGCGACACCCTCAACGGCGAGGAGTACCGCAGCGCCAACCCCGGCAGTTCGGCCCGCACCGCGATGTACAAGTTCTTCGCCCGGATGGGCGGGATGCGGGTGGAATTCATCGTCCACACCAACGAATCCTTTCTCAACTACATCTACCAGCGGGGAGTTTCCCACGATGAATACGAGGTCAAGCGGATCTTCGATTCCGGCGTCGCCCGCCTGCTCTTCCCCTGTGATATTTATGAGATCGATATCGGCGAGAAGAAAGAGGCCCTGATCCGCTGGTTCCGCAGCCGCATCGAAGAGATTTGAAAACACCTCGCCGGCATGACAAAAAGCTCCTGATCTTTTAACGATAATTGTTTGCACCGGCCCCGAAAAGTTGGTAAATTCCTTGCCCGCTGTTTTTCATGGTACTTATCGGCCCATTGCCGGGGTAATCAGAAGGCGGCCGCCGGCCTGACCGGGCCGGGACCGTCGCCAACCAAATCTGGAGGAAGAGGCGCGCATGGAACAGGTAACTGAATTCATGAAGAAAGTGATTGAAAAAAACCCCGGGGAAAGTGAATTCCACCAGGCGGTTTTGGAAGTGGTCGAAACCCTGATGCCTTACATCGAGGAACACCCCAAGTACAGGGACGCCAAGATCCTGGAGCGGCTGGTGGAACCGGAACGGGTCATCATCTTCCGGGTGCCCTGGGTCGACGACAAGGGCGCAATCCAGATCAACCGGGGTTACCGGGTTCAGATGAACAGCGCCATCGGCCCCTACAAGGGCGGCCTGCGTTTTCACCCCAGCGTAAACCTCAGCATTCTCAAGTTCCTGGCTTTCGAGCAGGTGTTCAAGAACAGCCTCACCACCCTGCCCATGGGCGGCGGCAAGGGCGGTTCCGACTTCGACCCCAAGGGCAAAAGCGACAACGAGGTGATGCGCTTCTGCCAGAGCTTCATGACCGAGCTGTGCAAGCACATCGGGGCCGAAACCGACGTTCCCGCCGGCGACATCGGCGTAGGCGCCCGGGAAATCGGCTTCATGTTCGGCCAGTATCGCCGCCTGCGCAACGAATTCACCGGGGTACTCACCGGCAAGAGCCGCAACTGGGGCGGCAGCCTGATCCGCCCCGAGGCCACCGGCTACGGGGCGGTTTTTTTCGCCGAGGAAATGCTCAAGGTCCGGGGCGACTCCATCGCCGGCAAGACCTGCCTGGTTTCCGGCTCGGGCAACGTCGCCCAGTTCACGGTGGAAAAAGTCAACCAGCTCGGCGGCAAATGCGTGACCCTGTCCGACTCCGGCGGCTTCATCTATGACCCGAACGGGATCGATCCCGACAAGCTGGCCTATGTCTGTGACCTGAAAAATATCCAGCGCTGCCGGATCTCCGATTACGCCGACAAGCACAGCTGCAAATACTTCCCCGGTCAGCGGCCCTGGGGGATCAAGTGCGATATCGCCTTCCCCAGCGCCACCCAGAACGAACTGGACGGCAGCGACGCCGAAACCCTGGTCAAAAACGGTTGCATCTGCGTTTCCGAGGGAGCCAACATGCCCTCGACCAGTGAAGCGGTGCGGATTTTCCAGAAGGCCCGGATCATGTACGGCCCCGGCAAGGCGGCCAACGCCGGCGGGGTGGCCACCAGCGGCCTGGAAATGTCCCAGAACAGCCTCAAGCTCTCCTGGCCCCGGGAAGAGGTGGAAGGCCGGCTCAAGCAGATCATGGAAGGCATCCATGAAGCCTGCTACAAGTACGGCAAGGAAGGCGACTTCGTCAACTACGTCAAGGGCGCCAATATCGCCGGTTTTGTCAAGGTGGCCGACGCCATGATCGAACAGGGCGTTATCTAACGTAACAGTCCCGGCAGGGCCAACAGACGGTGCTGCCGGGACTTTTACGGACTCATACCCCACCGGGCAGAGATTTGGCGAATGACAGCGGGCCCAACAGGCATAACGCGGAAATGATTGACCATGTCATATAATTACAGCCATCTCTCCACGGGGATCAAGGGCCTGGACCGGGTCGTCAAAGGGCTGATGCCCGGCGACAATATTGTCTGGCAGGTGCGGGGGATCGAGGATTACCATTACTTCGTCAACCACTACGCCCGCTTCGCCGATCTCAAGAATCAACGGCTGGTCTATTTCCGCTTCGCCTCCCATCCCCCCCTCCTCGATTCCGCCGATTTTCCCGCCGCCGAAATTCATCACCCCGACCCGACCGCCGGCTTCGAGCCCTTCATCAGCCAGGTCCATGAAACCATCAAGCGCAACGGCCGGGGGGGCTATTACGTTTTCGATTCCTTGAGCGACCTGGCCAACGCCTGGTACAGTGACCGGATGCTGGGCAATTTCTTCATGCTTACCTGTCCCTACCTGCTGGACATGGAAGCCCTGGCCTACTTCGCCCTGCTCCGCGACCACCATTCCTACAACGCCCTGACCCCGGTCCACAACACCGCCCAGGTCATCTTCGATGTCTACAAGAACCGGGACAACGTCTACGTTCATCCCCTCAAGGCCCAGCAGCGCTATTCGGCCACCATGTTCATGCTCCACGCCCACCGCGACGGTGATTTCGTCCCGGTGACCAACAGCGCCCTCAACTCGGAAATTCTCTCCTTCACTCCCTTCAAAAGCACCGACCAGGCCTTCGAGGAACGGGACCGCTGGAATCGCTATTTCCAGGAAGCGGCCCAGATCGCCCAGCAGGGCGAAGCCGCCGCTGATCCCAGCGCCGCGGCGACCGCCGATCCCGGCGGGGCCCAGCACCTGCGCAAGCTGCTGGAAATGGTGGTCACCCGCAACGAGCGGATGCTGGAACTGGCCAGCCGCTATTTCACCATCGAGGACCTGCTCCAGATCGGCAAGCGGATGATCGGCACCGGCCTGATCGGCGGCAAATCCACCGGGATGCTGCTGGCCCGCGCCGTACTGCAGAAGGACGCCCCGGACTTGCGCGACATCGTCGAGGTTCACGACTCTTTCTATGTCGGCTCCGATGTTTTTTACACCTACATGGTGATCAACGGCTGCTGGTGGATCCGCCGCCAGCAGAAGGATACCGAGACCCTGCTGGGGGTGGCCGAATACGCCCGGCGGGTGATCCTGACCGGCAAGTTTCCCGACGATATCGTCAAGAAGCTGGCCGACATGCTCGACTATTTCGGCCAGTCGCCGATCATCGTCCGCTCCAGCAGCCTGCTGGAGGATGACTACGGCAACGCCTTTTCCGGCAAGTACGAAAGTGTCTTCTGCCCCAACCAGGGCTCCAGCGAACGGCGGCTGGCCAACCTGCTCACCGCCATCAAGCTAGTCTACGCCAGCACCCTGAGCGAAAAGGCCCTCCATTACCGGGAGCAGATGGGGATTCTGGACAAGGATGAACAGATGTCGCTGCTGATCCAGCGGGTCAGCGGCGACCTGCGCGGCAATTACTTCTTTCCGGCCGTGGGCGGGGTGGGCTATTCCTACAATCCCTATGTCTGGAACGAAGCCATCAAGCCGGAGGCGGGGGTTATCCGCATCGTTTACGGGATGGGGACTCGGGCCGTGGACCGATCCGACGACGACTATACCCGGATCGCGGCCCTCAGTGCCCCCGAAAAGCGGCCCGAAACGGGAATCGACGAGCTGCGCAAATTCTCCCAGAAACGGGTGGACGCCATCGATCTGGCCGCCAACCGCCTGCTGCCGGTGGACTTCAATGAAATAGCCCGCTTCAGCCCGCCCCAAGAGCTGCGCCTGGCCGCCTCCCAGGATCCGGAGACCAATACGCCCTATATCAGCTTCAACGGCCTCTTCCGCAACACCCCCTTCGTCGGCCATATGCGGCGGATCCTGGGCAGCCTGGATCAGGCCTACCAGTATCCGGTGGACATCGAGTTCACCCTCAATTTTACCGGCGAGGAGGGCTGCCGCTCGCTGGCCGCCGCCCAGGAAGGCCGGGGCGAAGAGGTCGCCGCCTGTGATCCGGCGGCCAATTACCGGATCAACCTGGTCCAGTGCCGGCCCTTTGAAGTGCGCAAAAGCGAGGCGGTGGCCCTGGATTTCGCCGCCGCCGATGAAAAACAGGTGATTCTGGCCGCCCGCAAGGGCACGGTGATCGGCCGCAGCCGCACCATCCATCCCGGCCGGGTGGTGCTGGTCTCCCCCGCCGGTTACGCGGCCCTGCCGGTACCCGGCAAGCATCTGGCCGCCCGGGCCATCGGCAAGATCATGCGGGCCACCTCCCGCGATAACCCCGCGGTGCTGATCGGGCCGGGGCGCTGGGGCACCACCACCGTTTCCCTGGGCATTCCGGTCACTTTTTCGGAAATCTGCGAGGCCGCCTGCGTCTGCGAAGTGGTGGCCATGCACGAAGGGCTGATCCCCGATGTCTCGCTGGGCACCCACTTCTTCAACGACCTGGTGGAGTTCGACATCATGTACCTGGCCTTCTACCCCGGCAATGAAGGCTCGGTACTCAACCAGGACTTGCTGGCGAGCTTCCGCAACCTCTTCAACGACCTGATCCCGGAGCGGGAATACCGGCCTCTGGCCGAGGTCATCACGGTGGTGGATTTTCCCGCCCGGGAACTGGTGCTGGCCGCCGACATCGTCAACCAGAACTACCAGCTTTTTCGCACCCCGGGGAAAAGCACCGATTTTGAGAATATGCCCTGACAGTTCCGGCCATTACTCAACTTGGAGCTACCACCCCGGAGAGGCCGGGGCCCCGGAAATTTTGCCGGGAATGAAGTATACTGGTCCTGTGGTTAACTTATTGCCAGGATTTCCATCCCGGCCGGCAATTCAAATAATCTCCTACTTGCGGAGTTTTGCCCATGTGTCGTTTAAGCGCCATCGCCGCGGCTGAATACTTTTCCGTGATGGAAAACATTATGGCTCTCGATACCATGAAGGAGGGCCACGACGGTTCCGGCCTCGGGGTTACCCTCAAGGATCTGGGCGGCGAATTCGAGCACCTCAAGGAATACCCCATTCTCTCGGGCATCTGCACCGATGCCGGCCGCCGCAAGATCGACGAATATATGGAGTCCCTCGGTTTCAAGGTCAAGTTCATGTGGGAACCGAAAATCACCGAGGGCCCCGGGATCAACGTCCGCAAGCGGGGCCATTACCTGGCCACCGCCTATCAGTACCCCGACAACTACCTGGACCGGCCCCAGGGAGAGAAGGAAGAACTGCTGACCCGCACCCGCCTGGAACTGCGCCGCCAGGGAGCCGATGACGACTCGCTCTACGTCTTCTCCTTCTGGCCCGACGTGATCACCTTGAAGGAAGTGGGCGATCCCCTGGAAGTTGGCCTCTTTTTCGGTTTCGATACCCGCCCCCTGACCGCCCGGGTGATTCTGGCCCAGGGCCGCCAGAACACCAACTACGCGATCCAACTTTACGCCTGCCACCCCTTCTTCCTCCAGGGCTACTGCACCATGACCAACGGCGAGAACACCGCCTTTGTCCCCAACCGGGACTATCTCTCCGGCCGGGGCTTTGCCGGCTACGCCGGTTACAATTCGGACTCTGAGGTTTTCTGCCATATCCTCCATTACGTCCACCATCAGCTGGCCTATCCCCTGCCCTATTACAAGGATGTCATCACTCCGCTCAAGGACAACGAAATCGCCACCCGCTCAGACGGCGGCGCCCTGGGGCTGCTCAAGCGCTCGCTGCGCCAGCTCTGTATCGACGGGCCCAACTGCGTGATCGGCTTTCTCCCCGACGGCACCGTCTTTCTCACCCAGGACTCCAAGAAGCTGCGGCCCGGCATCGTCGGCGGCATCTCCGGCAAGTACGCCCTGATGAGCGAGGAATGCGGCCTGGAACAGGTGCTGCCCCAACGTCAACGTCAATCCGATATCATTCCCATGCGCTACGACCTGGTGATCATTCCCCCCGGCGCGCAGGAGGTAAAAGTATGGAATCAGCTCACCGGCTCGATCACAACAGCGAACTGACGCTGCTGGAGTTCCCCTTCATCATCCGCTGGCGCGAGGATCGCTGCAGCCGTTGCGGCCGCTGCACCGCGGTCTGCCCCACCCGGGCCATCGAGCCCTCGGTGATGGCCCAGCGCCTGGTCCATTCCGACGGCGCCACCCCCTTGCCCCAGACCATCCGCCGGGTCAGCCAGGTGGTCCGCCAGGTCAACGACATCGACCGCCATTGCGTGGGTTGCGGCACCTGCAGCCTGGTCTGCCCCAACATGGCGATCATGCCGGAGTACAACCCCCACCACAAGTTTCTCTTTCACAAGAACCGGGGCGGGGTTCCTTACGCCCGCGGGGGCCGGCGCAACGATCCGGCCACCTCCACGTTGGACAAGCTCAAGTTCATCCGCATTTCGATGCTCACCGATCCCTCCCTGGATGCCGGCCGCCATGAATTCCATATCCGCACCCTGATGGGCCGCAATCTGGCCGCCGAAACCCTGCCCCTGGACGTGGCGGACGGACGGCTCAGCCTCAAGCCCGGGGCCTTCATCCCGCCAGTGCGGGAAATTTTTCCCATCCGGATCGGCGGGATGTCCATCGGCGCGCTCTCGCCGCCGATGTGGGAAGGACTGGCCATGGGGGTGGCCTATCTCAACGAGGTCGAACATATCCCGGTGGTGATGTGTTCCGGCGAAGGCGGGTTGCCGCCCCGGCTGCTCAAGTCCCGTTATCTCAAATACTTCATCCCCCAGATCGCCTCGGGCTATTTCGGCTGGGATGAGATTATCCACGCTCTGCCGGAGATGATCGAGGAACCGGCGGCCATCGAAATCAAGTACGGCCAGGGGGCCAAGCCGGGGGATGGCGGCCTGCTGATGGCCTACAAGGTCCTCAAGCTGATCGCCAAGATCCGGGGAGTGCCGATGTATGTCGACCTGGCCTCGCCGCCGACCCACCAGACCAAGTACTCCATCGAGGAGGCGGTGGCCAAGATGATCCAGTCGGTGAGCATGGCCTGGGGTTTCCGGGTCCCGGTCTACCCCAAGATTTCCGGGACCAAGACTGCCCTGGCGGTGCTCAACAACCTGGCCCGCAACCCCTACGCCGCCGCCCTGACCATCGACGGCGAGGATGGCGGCACCGGGGCGGCCTACAACGTTTCCCTGGACAAGATGGGCCACCCCATCGCCAGCAACCTGCGGGACTGCTATCTCGAACTGGTCAAGGCCGGCAAGCAGAACGAACTGCCCCTGTTCGCCGCCGGCGGGGTCGGCAAGGAGGCCAACCTGGCCGCCAACGCCGCCTCCCTGATTCTGCTGGGGGCCTCGGGGGTGGATATCGGCAAGTTCATCATGCAGGCGGCGGCCGAATGCTACGGCGATGAGCGCAACCGCTGCAATCTCTGCAACCTGGGCCGCTGCCCCCGGGGCATCACCACCCAGGATCCCCGCCTTTACCGGCGGCTCGACGCCGACCGGGTGGCCGAGCGGGTGGTGGATGTTTTCAAGACCGCCGAAACGGAATTAAAAAAGATTTTCGCCCCCATGGGCCGCAGCACCCAGTTGCCCATCGGCATGTCCGACGGTCTGGGGGTGGGCGACAAGGCCATCGCCGATCGTTTACAGATCAGCTATGTCTGCTAGGAAAACGTCCAGCAGCACCGCATCTTTTTCGGCGATCGGGATGACTTGCGTACCTGGGGTACGCGGTGCCCTTCCGCTTGCCGCAAGTCGCGGTGCTGCTGAACGTTTTCCTTGTGGGATTTAGGGTTTTTTACTTTTTGCCATTTTACAGGCTGGACCAATTATGAAGATCGCGGGAAATATTGACGGCAAGCGGGTTTCCTCGCAGGAACTGGAAGAGCGGGTGCAAGCCGCCTTGCGGGACGGATCGCGGGAACTGGAGATCGAGGCCCAGGGCCAGCACGGGATCGGGGGCCGGATCTGGCCCCAGTTCGCCCCGGTCAAAATTCGGGTCAAGGGACCCATCGGCCAGCGGCTGGGAGCCATGGGAATGCTCGGCACCGAGATCGTGGCCGAGGGCGGGGCTTCCGACGATGTGGGCTGGCTCAACTGCGGGGCCCATATCACGGTGCTGGGCGATGTCACCAACGGGGCCCACAACGCCGGGGCCCAGGGCGTTCTCTACGTCCAGGGCGGCGGCGGGGCCCGCTGCGACACGATGACCAAACACAATCCCCGCTTCGAGCCCCTACAATCCTGGTATTTCCGCGATGTCGGCGACTCGTTCGCCGAGTTCAAGGCCGGCGGCATTGCCGTGGTCTGCGGGGTCAACCCCCGCCATCCCGAAAACATTCTCGGCTATCGCCCCTGCGTGGGCATGGTGGGCGGCACCATCTATTTCCGCGGCCAAACCGAGGGTTACAGCGAAAAGGACGTCCAGTTGCTGGAACTCAGCGACCAGGACTGGGCATGGCTTTGCGCCAACCTCAAGCCCTACCTCACCACCATCGACCGCCTGGATTACCTGGCCGAACTGACCGGCTCGCCGGACGCCTGGCGCAAACTGATCGCCTATACCCCGGCGGAGAAAAAGGAGCGCAGCAGTCACCGGATGGCCACCTGGGAGTTCCGCCGCAGCCACTGGGAACCGGCGGTGGGCAAAGGCGGGATCTTCGGCGAGATGATCGAGCAGCCCTTCTCCCTGCTGCCCTATATAACTACCGGCAAGGACCGGCGCTTCAAGCCGGTCTGGAACAACGAGCGCCAGATTCCCCCCTGCGTGGCGGTCTGCCCCTCGGATATTCCTTCTCACCGGCGCTTCCAGCTGCTGCGCCAGGGCAAGCGCCGGGAGGCCCTGGCCCTGGTCCTGCAATACAGCCCCCTGGCGGCCACGGTCTGCGGGGAGCTCTGCCCCAACATCTGCATGAAGGCCTGCAGCCGCAAGGTCGTGGACCGGCCCCTGGACATCAAGGGCCTGGGCCGGGCCAGCCGGGAAATGGCCCTCCCGGTTCCGGCCGACCCCAGCGGCAAAAAAGTGGCGGTGATCGGCGGCGGCCCCGCCGGACTTTCCGCGGCCTGGCAGCTGCTGCTCCAAGGGCACGCGGTCACCCTTTACGAAGCGGGGGAACGCCTGGGCGGCAAGCTCTGGCAGAGCGTCAAGCAGGGCAAGGTGGCGGCCGAAATTCTCGAGGAGGATCTGGCCCGGATCAGCGCCGCCAAGATCACGATCAAGCTCAAGAGCCCGGTGGACCGGCAGCAATTCGAGCAAATTCAGCGGGAAAACGACGGGATCATCATCGCCTGCGGAGCCCAGGACAAGGAGGGGAGCGGCCTGGCCTTTCTCGGGCGGGAAATTCAGCACCAGAAAGGGAAAATCCTGGTCAACCGCCAGGGCCAGACCAACGATCTCAAGGTCTTCGCCGTCGGCGACGTGGTCAGCCGGGGCCTGCCCACCCATGTTATCGGCAGCGGCCGCCGGGGGGCTCTGGCTTTGCACGCCTTGCTCAGCGGAACCCAGTACCACCCGGAAAGCCGGACCACCATCCCCTACGCCAAACTCAAGCTGGAATATTTCGCCTTCCAGCGCGGTGAATGCGCCAGCCCGCTGGAAACCTCGGCTCCCCTCCAGAAAGGCCCGGCCATTCCCCTGGCCGGGACGGCCAGCCCGGAAAGCGAGGCCCAGCGATGCATTTCCTGCGGACTCTGCCGCGACTGCCATATCTGCGAAAACACCTGCCCCTACGGGGCCATCTTCCGCCGGGATCTCGGCAACGGCAACTTCGAATACGGGCTGGACCCGGAACGCTGCATCGGCTGCGGCTTCTGCGCCGGCACCTGCCCCTGCGGCATCTGGGAAATGGCGGAAAACCTCTAGCCAATTGGAGTCCCGGGCCGGCCCGTATTCGAAGTTGCCGTTGCCG
>NZ_JBIPKI010000044.1:0-19575 GCF_044068515.1 Desulfurivibrio nitratireducens | reverse complement strand
GACAAAAGCAAATCAAATGAACCTGGTTAATTTTATGGCTGGTAAAATCCATTTGATTCTTTCCTTATTCGTTCCGGTGATAAAACCGGCGGAGTCCAGCCCTGATGACCTCGGGCCGGCTCAGGCCAGTTGCCGATTAACGACCTCCAGCAATTCCTCGATTTCAAACGGTTTGGCCAGGGCCGCCCGAAAGCCGTAATCCTGGAAGTTGGCCATGATTTGATCATTGGAGTAGCCGCTGGTAACGATGACTTTGGCCCCGGGATCCAGGTCCAGGATTTTCCCCACCGCTTCCTGCCCCCCCATCCCGCCCGGGATGGTCATATCCATGATAACCAGATCAATCCGCTTGCCGGCGGCCAGGGCCTCCCGGTAGAGCCGGACCGCCTCAACGCCATCGGCCGCGGTCATAACCTCGTGCCCCATTTTGGCCAGTAAAACCCGGGCCAGGTCGCGGATCATCTCTTCGTCATCCATGACCAGAATTCGCGCTTCCCTGGCCGGAGAAGCGATCCGGGCGGCCTCGGGCCGGGCGGCATCGCCCTGGCGGGCGGCCGGCAGATATACGCTGAAGGTGGCACCATGGCCGGGGCTGGAATCGACCGTAATCCGGCCGTCATGCTTGCTGACGATGGAATGGCAAATGGCCAGCCCCAGGCCGCTGCCCTGCTGCTTGGTCGAATAATAAGGATCAAACAGCCGATCGAGGACATTGGCGGGAATGCCGACCCCGTGGTCTTTAACACTCATCCTGACATAGTCGCCCGGGGCGGGGAGAGCAAGCTTGACCGCCGCGGAGCCGACATTTTCACAGGTCACCTCGATGTTGCCGCCGTCCGGCATAGCCTCGACGGCGTTGAGGATCAGGTTTTGCACCACCTGGCTGATCTGCCCCTTGTCAATGTCCACCAGCCAGAGATCCGCGGGGAAATGATAACGGCAGGCCGATTTGCTGCCCCGCAGGACAAACTCGGCCGAATCCCTGATCACCTCCTCCAGGGAGGCGGTCTCCCGGATCGGCTGGCCGCCCTTGGCAAAGGTGAGCAACTGGCCGGTCAGGTTGCGGGCCCGCTGAGAGGCCTTGACCGCCTCCTCGAGCAGCTCCCGGCTATCCTCCGGCAATTGCCGCTCCCGCAGGGCAAGTTGGAGGTTGCCCGAAATCGCGGTGAGGATATTGTTGAAGTCGTGGGCCAGGCCGCCGGCCAGCACCCCGATCGATTCCAGTTTTTTGACCTTGAGCAATTCCTCTTCGGTCCGCAACTGCTCGGTGATATCCCGGAAGACCAGCACCACCCCGATGATGTTCCCGTTTTTGTCCTTGATCGGCGCCCCGCTGTCGGCGATCTGCCTTTCCCGGCCATCTTGGGCGCGCAGAATTGTCTGTTGTTCCAGGCAGACGAGTTTACCCGAGGAGATCACTTTCTCCACCGGGCTGTCGCAGGGCGCCCCGGTTGCCGCGGTGACGATGGGAAATACTTCCGCCAGGGGGCGGCCAACGGCGGCGGCGCCGCTCCAGCCGGTCAGGGTCTCAGCCACCTGGTTGATTATCACCACCCGCCCGGCAGTGTCGGTGGCAATAACGCCGTCGCCGATGCTGGCCAGGGTCACCGCCAGCCGTTCCCGCTCTTCGGCCAGCTTGATTTCCGCTTGTTTTCTTTCCGAAATATCGGTGGCCACCACCAGCCGGACCACCCGGCCGTCAATCCATTCGATGGCCCGGTCGCGCAGGTAATGCCATTGCCCGGTAACGGTGTTCTCCATCTCCCAGGTATGGATCCCGTCCGGTTGGCTCTTCTCGTCCCGGTCATAGCGTCTGGGACAGAGGAGACAAGGCCCCGGCTGCGCTTTGCGCAGGGTTTGCCAGCAGACTTTACCGGTGACGTCGCCAAACTGCCGGATACCGACCTGGTTGATGAAGAGGATTTCGTAATTATTGAGGTCGGTGACATAGACCAGGGCGTCCAGGCTGTCCATCAGCAGCCGGAAACGGGCTTCACTATCCCGCAAAATGTTCTGACTGCGGGCCAGTTCCGCCGCCATCTCGTGAAAAGCGTTGGCCAGGGCGGCAATTTCACTGGGCATTTTTTCCAGCCGGACCCGGGCTTCAAGGTAACCGGCGGCGAATTTGCGGGTCAGGCCATCCAGTTCGGCGATGGGCGCCACCAGGGTTACGCGGCCCAGGTAGGCGGCAATGCCCAGCGATATCGCCGCGGCCAGGAAGAGCAGCAGCAGATTCCGCAGCAGCACGGCATTGGCCGGCTCAACAATGTGGTCGGCCGGAACTCCGGCCCAAACATAGATATAGGGCTGTTCCGCCGGGGAGAGGCGAATTTGCTCGACGGCGATTATCCGCCGCACCCCGTCCGAGCCCTCCCCGAAGAAGATCTCCGGCGCGCTGGCGGTCCGGGCGATCTCCCAGGAATACTGCCTGATCGGCTGGCCGATGGGGTTGGTTGCATCCCGGGGCGGGTGGTAGAAGAGGCGGATCCCCTGGCGGTCGGTGATCGCCACGAAAGATTTTTCCGGCAGATGAGAAACATCGTAAAGGCGGGCAAAACGATCCAGGGCAATGGAGGTGGAGAGTACCGCCGTGACCTGGCCAGCCGGGCCGAAGACCGGATGGGCAAAGGCCAGGGCCGGCTCGGTGACTCCGATCCGGGCGATGATAAACTCCCCCACCGTGAATTGCTTGTGTTCCAGGGCATCCTGGAAATGTTGGCGGTCGCCCAGATTGGCCGGCACAAAGGCCCCCCCCGCGGCCAGCACCTCGCCCTGGAGATCGGTCAGGACAATATTGAGATACTGGGGGTTTTGCTTCAGCACGGCCGCCAGGATCGCCCGGGCGGCCTGGGGGTTGACTTCGCGGATTTCCGGCAGCAGGGCCAGGGTGGAAAGAATCTGGCGGGCTGAGGCGGTCAGGTCCTTCTGGACCTCCGCCATGTTGCGGGAGATCAGCAGGACATCCTGCTTGGCGTTCGCGATGGACTGGCTCCGCTGTTCGAAGCCGGTATAAAGGACGATGGCCAGGGCGGGCAGCAGGGCAATGATGGTCAAGGTGGCGAGCTTCCTGCTGATTGAATTGCGGTTGAGCATGTTCTTCATTTCAGCCTCGATCAGGCGGTCGGGGAGTTTTGCTCCGCTCAGGTGGTAAGGGAACGATAGATGCCCGGCATCCGCAGGGGCAGCCGTTTCACGTCATCGATAAAACAGTAGTTCACCGCCCCGTACATATGAGGAATGTAGGCCTGGGCTTCCCGGTCGATGGTGATGCAGAAGGGATGGATGCCGGCGGCCTTGGCCTCGATCAGGGCGTGGCGGGTGTCTTCGATGGCGTAGTCACCCTTGTAATCGTCGTAATCCTCCGGTTTGCCGTCCGACAGGGTGATCAGCAGCCGCACCCGGGCCTCGGTATCGGCCAGCAACCTGGTGACATGGCGGATCGGCGGCCCCATCCTGGTATATTCGCGGGGATTGATGGCCGCGATCCGGCCCCGGACCTCGGCGTTGTAGCGCTCGGAGAGGTGTTTGATATGGTAAAATTCCGCCCGCTGGCGCCGCATGCCGGAAAAGCCGTATATGGCATAGCGATCGCCCAGAACCTCCAGGGCCTCACACATCAGGACCAGGGCCTCCTTGATGGCGGTGCCCACCCAGCCCTCGGTGGAGGAGGACATGTCCACCAGAAATACCGCTGCGATATTGCGCTCATCCCGGTCCAGGCGGATAAAAAGCTTCTCGGAAGGAGCCGAGCCGGCCCGGGCATCGGCCAGGGCTTCAATGACCGCGTCGAGGTCGATCTCGTCCCCTTCCCGCTGGCGCTTGAGATAGCGCTGCTGAAGGCGCATCATCTCGAACTGGCGCCGCAGTTGCTGGAGCTGGCCGCGATAGCCGGCCAGGGTGTTCTCGACAAAGTTTCCCTTCACCGGGGCCAGTTCCTTTTCCACCAGTTGACACCAGTTCTTGCGGTAACCGGCCCGGCGATAATCCCATTCATCGTAGACCAGCCGGCCGGTGATGGCCTCGCCCTCGCCTCCTCCAGGACCGGGACCGGCCGCCGGGCCACTGCCGGCCAGGCCGACGGCGGCACTGATGTAGCGCTGGGGGATCCGGCCGAGATCCCGGCGGATTTCCCGGGCCAGGTTTTGCAGGTTTTCCGGCAGTTGGAACTCCCGGCCGCCAATGACCAGATATTGGAGCTCTCCCTGCTCTTGCGGCTCGGCTGGACTCTGTTCTGCCGGATCCTGGCCCGGGGGAATCAGCATGGCCAGACCTTCCTCGCCGACCGGAGCGGCCGGCGCCGCGGGGCCGGCTTCTTCCCGGGCCGGAGCCGGTTTGCCGGCGATTTCCGGCGGCAGAATGGCTCCCAGGGCCTGGATAAACTGCTGCTTAAGCTCCCGCCGCCGCCGTTGCCGGGTGGCCTGGACCGCGGCAGGCTTAAGCGCCCCGATCAGCGGCAGATCCGCGACGCTCTCAAATTGGCCCGGCAGTTGCTCCACGAGCCGGTAGAGGGCGGCAACCAGGGCCAGGCTTGACTCAACTGCGCCACCCTGGGTCGCCAGGGGTGCCAGCAAGCCGGTCGCCTGGTGAAATATCTTCCGCTCAGCAGGCGGCAATTCCCCCTTGAGCCGGCGATCCAGCAGCCATTGGCCCAGGGCTTCCAGCAGCCGCTCTTTACCGGCCAGCCGGGCAAGATCGGGGCGCAGGCGGTGCAACTGTTCACGCACCACGCTGCTGTCCCGCATCAGGCCGGGCAATTGGCCGGTCAGCAGGCTGGAGATCCGCAGGGTTTCGACCAGCCCGAAGAGCGAAAAGGCCAGCTCGGGTTCGGGGAAAAGGGCGCAAAAGTCGGCGGGGAACGGCCCGGACCGCCGGGAGCGGCCATAGCGGCCGGCCAGCTCCCTGACCAGCCGGGACTGGGTCGCCAGGCGGGCGGCAAAGGTGCCGTGGGCGAGCAGACCCCACTGGAGGGTGGCCAGCAGTTTGTAGGCCAGGAAGTTGGCGGCGTTGTCGCGAAAAAGGGTGATTTCCGGGGGGAGAAAGATGGTTTCGCCGTCGGTCCAGGGGGTCGCGGCGGGAGCCAGAGCCAGGTCATGCCCGGCCAGGGCCCGGAGATAGGGAAGCAGCCGGCCGCCGGCCTGGGTCAGGGCCAGACCGTTTTCCCCCCGCAGCCGACAGAGAAAATTGCTCTCCACCTCGGCCATGAACCGGACGGCCTGCTGGAGACCTTCTTTCTCGTAAACGTCGAGCGTGGCGTTGACCCACTCCCCGAGCCGAGGCAGCGGCAGGCAGCTAAGCCCCTTTTCCACCTGGTCGAGGAAGTTGTGGCAAAGCGCGTAGCTCACCGGCCAGATCACCGCCGCCTGGCGCAGAACCTCTTCCCGCACCGGGGCGGGATAAGCCGCCAGGCGTTCGACGTAATCATCCATCCCCCAACGGGCCAGTTCGGCCAGGACCGCCTGGCCGGGGGAAGGGGCCGCTTTTTGCCGCTGTCGCACCGTCAACCTGTCCCTTAAAATACCGAGCTGACGATTTCATCAATGGCCGCCAGCATCTCGGGTTCATCGGTCAGGGTGCCGGTAATGGCCACCCGGCAGGCGGTGCGGAGGGGAATCCCGCTCTTGATCAGTTTGCCGGCATGGATCAGCAACCGGGTGCTGGCCCCCTCCTGGAGGCCGGCATCCTTGAGGCCGCGGGTCATGGTGGCCACCTTGACCAGGGCCCGGGCCGTGGCCTGGTCGAGGCCGGATTCGCGGCTGACGATCTCGGCTTCGAATTCCGGGGCGGGATAGTCGAACTCCAGGGAGACAAAACGCTGGCGGGTGGACTGTTTGAGGTCCTTGAGCACGCTCTGGTAGCCGGGGTTGTAGGAAACGGCCAGCATGAACTCGGGCGGGGCGCTCAGCAGTTCGCCCTTCTTTTCGATGGGCAGCACCCGCCGGTCATCGGCCAGGGGATGGATAACCACGGTGGTATCCTTGCGGGCCTCGACGATCTCGTCCAGGTAGCAGATGGCGCCGGCCCGCAGAGCCAGGGCCAGGGGACCATCCACCCAGAGCGCCTCGCCCCCCTTGATCAGGTAGCGGCCCACCAGGTCGCTGGTGGAAAGATCGTCATGGCAGGAAACCGTGACCAGGGGCCGATCCAGTTCCCAGGCCAGAAACTCCATGAACCGGGTCTTGCCGCAGCCGGTGGGGCCCTTGAGCAGCAAGGGGAGCCGGTTGGCATAGGCCGCCTTGGCGATGGCCACTTCTTCCCCCCGGGGGAGATAATAAGGCTGGGTGGTTATCCGGTGTTCGGCAATTTTTTGCTCTTGTCCGGGCATAAAAAAACCTCCTTTAATATGAGAAGGTAATCCCTCTTGATCTCTGGAACAAAATATTTTTTTGTTTTTTTAACAAAACAAGCCGGCGCGGCAACCGCTGCAATGGAGGCAAATTCTTGTTATAAAAGCATAATCGGCACAAATAAGCCTAACCAAAAAAGATCCCGGCCGGGCAACTCCGTGACAGTCCCGCCCCAGAACGGGGTCAGGCAAGGTAAGCCGACAATCAACTCTTTTCAGCAGCGGTTTGAGAAAAAAACCGCCAGAATGTTAAAATATCCCCACCCGAACCCTGAATACCGAGGAAACCGCGCCCTTGCAAATTCGCGATCGTCCCGCCCAAACCGCAACCTTGCGCCGCCAGATGCTGGAGCTGCTGAGCGGCGCTACCCTGACGGCCAAGGAACTATCCGGCCTGCTGGCCCTGCCCGAGCGGGAGGTATACGGTCACCTGGAACACCTGCGGCGCAGCCTGCAGGGCTCGGGCCGGGACCTCGCCATCATCCCCGCCCGTTGCCTGAAGTGCGATTTTGAATTCAGCAACAGGCAGCGGCTCAAAAAACCGGGCCGCTGCCCCCGCTGCCGGGCCAGCCATATCTCGGAGCCGCTTTTTACCATCGGCTGAAGCGCCGCCGCCGGCTCTCCCCGGCTCCCGGCCGTATTCAGCCGTTGCAGGCGAGTCACTCCCGGTCGTAAACGCCGGCGGGCTTGGACCACGCGAAGCGCTTTTCCTTGAACAGGCGGAGACAGGCCGCGACCACGGCCGGGTCGTAGCAGGTATTTTGATGCTGGGCGATCTCCTCCAGCGCTTTCTCCAACTGCCGGGCCGGACGGTAGGGCCGGAAATTGGTGATCGCTTCCACCACGTCGGCCACCGCGATAATCCGGGCTTCCGGGATAATCTCATCCTCCCGCATCCCCTTGGGGTAGCCTGACCCGTCCAGGCGTTCATGGTGCTGGACCACCATTTCGGCCACCGGCCAGGGAAAATCGACCCCGCTGATAATCTCATAGCCCACCTCGGGATGGGTACGGATAAAATTGAACTCCATCTCGTCGAGCTTGCCGGGCCGGTTGAGCAGTTCGGCCGGCACATAGATTTTGCCGATGTCGTGAATCATCGCCCCCAGGCGCAAACCTTCGATGCGCTTCTCGGGCAGTCCCATCTCCCGGGCGATGGCCACCGCCAGTTCCGCCACCCGCTGCTGGTGACCGGCGGTGTAGGGATCGCGCTTTTCAATGGTGGTGGCAATGGCCTGGATGGTCTGGACCAGGCTGCGCTGCAGCCGCTCGGTCAACTGCTGCCGTTGCTGTTCGGCCTCCTTGCGTTTGGAAATATCGAGGATGCTGGCCCGGCATTCCACCACCTGATCCTCTGCGTCGAAAACCGGCTCAGCGGTGAGGCTGATCCAGAGAGTTTCCCCGTTATGGCGCCGGATCTGCAGTTCCTGGTCCTTGAACTGGGCACCCTCGCTGAAAAGGCCAAACAGGGACTTGATCCGGGCCAGGCCGAACTCGCCGGCCGGAAAAAGCTCGAACAGGGTGGACGCGACCAGTTCGGCCCGGCTGTAACCCAGCATCTGCAGGGCCGCCTCGTTGGCCTGGATAATCATGCCGTCGCTCTGGCGCACCGAAAGATAGCCGGCCGGGGCATGGTCGAACAACTCCTGGTAACGGGTTTCGCTGGCCGCCAGGTCGTGGATGGCCTTTTCCAGCTCGGCGGTCCGTTCCCGCACCCGCACTTCGAGATGGTCCCGCGCCTCCCTCAGGGCCGTTTCCGACTGCCGCAAGGCCCCGGTCCGTTCCTCGACCCGCTCTTCCAGTTCCTGGTTGTAGCGGCGCAACTGCTCCTTTTTCTGGCGCAGGTCTGCGGCCATCTTGAAGGCCGCCGCAGTCAATTCGGCCAGCTCATTCTTCTGGTGAAAAACCCGGCCCGGCTTGGCCAGCTCGGCCAGGTAATAAGGCCTTTTCTCCTGGGGAGGCTCTTCCTGATCCCGAAATATTTCCAGCAGCCCGCGCAGGTTGATCACCACCGTGCGGTGAAAGAAGAAACTCAGGGCCAGGAACACCAGCGCCAGGCCGATGAAGAGCACCAGGAAAATCGATATCGCCTTTTCCCGGGCCTCGACCAGGGTTGCCGCCACCGGCACCCCCACGGTCACCAAAGCCGAGAGTTCCCCGGCCGTTCGACCGAAACCCAAACGGTCGCCGTAGATCGCGACCAGGCTGGGCGGCGCATCCTCGGGCCGGCCATGGCAGAGCAGGCATTCCTCCTCGAAGAAAACGGGCCGAAACCGCTTGAATTTGTCCTTGCCCTCAATCTTCAGCAGGCCCCGCCATTCAGCCTCGTCGGGATGCTCAGCGAAAAAACCGATCATCCGCTTCTCCAGTTCATCGGCTTCATAGCTGGGATTGCGGGCATTAAGCGCCACCCGGCGATAGTCATACTCCCCCACCAGGGGAGCAAAACGCTCCATCACCGCCCGGCCCACATAGGAGGTCGACATGGCCTCGGGGAGAAAATAATCCTGGCCGAACTGGCGATACATGGCCGGCCGCAACTCTTCCCGGACATAGGCCCGGCTGGCCTCCACCGCCGCCATTACCAGTTCCGACTGCTCGAAAGCTCTTTCAAAGAGCTGCCTTTTTTCGGCCTGATAAATGACCAGCGCCGTCACCAGGCAATTCAGCAGCAGGATCAGGCCGGTGACCAGGAAAAACTTGGCCTGGACGCTCAGGGAATTGGGCAGCAGCCGACGAAGCCGGCTCGACTTGCCCCGGTCTTTTTCCGGCTCCTGGCCGACACCGCGTTTGTCATTCATCGCCGGCTCCTAGGCCCCCTCCCCTGATTGCCCACCCGGCGGAGCGAGGTAACCAGGGCAAAGCGGCGAATGGCGCAATTCTTGCGACAGCATGGGATTCCCGGGACCCCGGCAGCGGGGCGGGACGGTAATGGCTGCGGACCGGTGGCGGCTGGCCGCGCTGCGCCATCTCAGCTCTCTGAATCGATTTCCCCGGGCTTGATAATACACCAGGCCCCGGGCCACTGGAACCGGTGCTGATTGAAGAGGCGCAGACAGGCATCCACCGCGTTGGCGTCGAAGTGGCTGTTTTTTTGCTGCTCGATCTCCTCGATGGCTTTGTCCAGCCGCAGGGCCGGACGATAGGGCCGGTGATTGGTGATCGCTTCCACCACGTCGGCCACCGCGATGATCCGGGCCTCGAGGATGATCTCATCTCCCTGCAAACCCTTGGGGTAGCCGGACCCGTCCAGGCGCTCATGGTGCTGGAGGACCATTTCGGCCACCGGCCAGGGGAAATCCACCCCGCTCATGATCTCGTAGCCCACTTCGGGATGGGTCCGCATGAAATCGAATTCCAGGGCCCCCAGTTCACCGGGCCGGTTGAGCAGTTCGGCCGGTATATAGATTTTGCCGATGTCGTGAATCATCGCCCCCAGGCGCAAACCTTCGATGCGCTTCTCGGGCAGTCCCATCTCCCGGGCGATGGCCACCGCCAGTTCCGCCACCCGCTGCTGGTGGCCGGCGGTGTAGGGATCGCGCTTTTCAATGGTGGTGGCAATGGCCTGGATGGTCTGGACCAGGCTGCGCTGCAGCCGCTCGGTCAACTGGCGCCGCTCCTGTTCGGCCTCCTTGCGTTTGGAAATATCGAGGATACTGGCCCGCCACTCCACCACCTGGCCCTCTCCATCCTGGACCTGCTCGGCGGTGAGGCTGATCCAGATGGTTTTCCCGTTATGGCGCCGCATCAGCAGTTCCTGGTCCTTGAGCCGCAGCCCCTCGCCGAGCAGGCGGAACAGGGTCTTGGCCCGGGCCAGGCCAAATTCGTCGGGGGTGAAGAGACTGAACAGCGGGGTTTTGACCAGTTCGTCCCGGCTGTAGCCCAGCATCTTGACTGCCGCTTCGTTGACCTTGAGAATGGTGCCGTCGCTCTGACGAACCAGGAGGTAGCCGGCCGGCGCGTGTTCAAACAGCTCCTGGAAGCGGGCCTCGCTGGCCGCCAGCTCATGGACCGCCATTTCCCGTTCGGCGCGAATGCGCAACATATGGATGCCGAAGGCGAGATCCTCGGCCAGCTCGCTGAGCAGCACCACCTCGTGGGTATCGAAGGCATCGGGTTCGGCGGCGTAGATGGTCATGGCCCCGAAGAGTTCATCACCATCGGCCAGCGGCAGGGAGATAACCGAGGCGTAACCCCGGGCGACGGCCTGTTCGCACCAGGGCGCGAAATCGGGATCGGTCTGCAGATCCCGGCAGGTCACCGGCTGGCGCCGGCGAATGGCGGCCCCGGTCGGCCCCCGGCCATGGGGAGCGTCGGCCCAGGTGGTCGGGATGGCCTCGAGAAAGCCCTCTTCGTGGCCGACATGGGTCACCGGCCGGATGCTCCGGGCCTCGTCATCTTCCACGTAGCCGACCCAGGCCATCTGGTAGCCGCCGGTTTCCACCAGAATCCGGCAGACTTCGTTGAGCAGTTGGCTTTCATCGGTGGCCCGGACCAGGACTTCATTGCCCCGGCTGATGGTGCGCAGAGCCCGGTTGAGCCTTTGCAACTCCCGGGCCGAGCGGCGCAACTCGGTCAGGTCCTCGATGATGTGAATGGCATGCCGATAACTCCCGTCGGCCCGGCGAATCCCGAAGGAGCGGGAAATCAGGATCTGGCCGTCCGGCAGCACCACCTCCTCCCCCTGCTTGTGGGGCAGCTCTTCCGGAAAAGAGAGGCAGGATTCCAGCGGTTCGGCCTGTTTGGGAAACACCTCGTAATAAAGGCGGCCGATCAGCTCCTCCCGCGGCAGACCCGCCTGCTTGACATAGGCCGGATTGACCTGGACGATGCGCAAGTTGCGGTCATGAATAAAGATCGGATTCTGAATGGCATCAAAAGCGTCGTTCCAGTCCCGGTGAGCCATTTCAATCCGGCGCCGGCTCTCTTCCAATTCGATATTGGCCTTTTGCAGCTCGGCGGTCCGCTCCTTAACCCGCACTTCGAGGCTGTCCCGGGCCTCCCGCAGGGCCTGGTCCGAACGTTGCAGTTCCAGGTTCAAGCGTCGGAACCAGATGGTGGAAAAAGCCAGGAAGAGCAGCAGGCCGGCGGTCAGGAGCAGTAACTGCCAGTACTGGGCGATGACCTGGCGCAGGGTGACCAACCCGAACTCCTCATAGGGGCCGATCCGCAGTTCCCGCATCATTTCATGGACGGGCTCATAATTGAGGGGGCCGGTCCAGCCGATGTATTCGCCGATCATGGCGGCAGGATGATCGGCCTCGATTTCCAGCAGGGCCATGGCCACCCGGTCGCTCAAATCTTCCGAGGTTTTGCGGGCTTTGGCCAGGGCCCATTCGGGATAGAGACGGGTACTGACCCACAAGGGGAACTCCGGGTATTCGAGGGGATTGATGACTTTTAGTTCACGGGGAGCAATCAGGCCTAAGGAGAGCATCCGCTCCAAGGTATCGGTGCGCACGCTGCCGGCGTCGGTCCAGCCGGCCCGCACCGCGTAGACCACCCCCTCGTGGGTGCCGACAAAGCTCAACGGCTTGAAATCGTCATAGGGGTCTATACCAGCCTGGTGCAGTTCGCGCCAGACGGTCAAGAACCCGCCCATGGAAGTACGGTCGACGGCAGCGAAGGAATGACCCGGCAAATCCTTAAGGGCCTGGATGGTGGGATGGTTCTGGCGGGTGATAATCACCCCGCCGAACTTGGTGAACCCCTGGTCGCGGTAGCGATTCACCAGGGTCAGGATCCGACTGGTGCCGAAACGGTATTCCAGTTCAACATAGGTATTTGAATTGACGATAAAAAAATCTACCTCGTCAGCCGCAGCGGCAGGAAATACGTCGGCCCAGTCCAGGGATTGAATCCGGAAACGGTAGCCGGGAATTTTTTCGCTCAGATAAGCGGCGGTGGGAGCCCAGCGCTCATAGGAGGTAGCTTCACCCCGGTGGGCCAGGGCGCCGATCACCACTTCCCGGTCGTCGGCCGTGGCCGGAATCGGCGGGCAAAGCAGCAAAAGCAGCAGAATCAGGGGGCGCAGCAACAAAAGCAGCATTAATTTCCCCTGGTCCCAAAAGGTAACGGGACCCTCAACTATTTATGGTCGGGCCGCAAACGGGCCGCAAAGCGCCGCATAACCCCCCGGGCCGCCCGACCGGCTTCCTCGATCCGGAAGCCGGCCTGTTCCACGGTGCTTTCGGTGGCCCGGTTGGGATGACAGCCGCCGGCCACTTTGGTCCAGGCGGGCTGAATTAGATCCTGCAGGGCCGCCCAGCGGGGCTGAGGGTGGCGGACATGCTCAAGCATCCGCAATTCGCCGCCGGGCCGCAACACCCGGCGGATCTCGGCCAAGCCCCGCTCGGGGTCGGCGACGCTGCAGAAGACCAGGCTGCTGACCACGCTGTCGAAGGTTCCGGGCCGAAACGGCAAGGCCTCGACCCGGGCGGCCAGCAGGGGTACCCGGGGGGCCCGGCGCCGGGCATAACGGAGGGCCGCTGGATCGGGGTCGATGCCGATCACCGCGAGCCCGGCCGGATAAAGGGGCAGGTTGCGGCCGGTGCCGCAACCCACCTCCAGGGTCCGTCCCGCGGCCCCGCCCACCAGTCGGCGCCGCCAGCGGGCCAGGCCGCAGGCATCGCTGACCGCCATCAGGGCGTCATAGAGCCAGGGAATCTGTTCTATCCCGCGCATAATGCAAAGACAACGAGATCTCGATTGCGGCGCCGCCAAGGCGTCATTTTTATTCACCTTACTTAATAATATTTATCTATACCATATTCATTTTGAGCCATACTTAAAAGTGTCTGCCCAAAAATAATCCCCGGCGGGCCGTGCCGGGCCGGCGCCCCGGTTAACTGGGCTCGAGGCGGTAAATAACGCCGCGCAGGTAATCGGCCAGGTAAAGTTCGCCGGCTTCGTCTTCCCCGAAGGTGGAAATGCGGAAGTCGGTTTCGGCGAGCAGCTCCGCCTCCCAGTCGGCGGCGGCCCGGCGCAAGCGCCAGAGCCGGCCGCTGCAGAAGTCGCCGAAAATATAATCACCCGCCAGGCCGGCAATGGCCGCCCCGCGATAGACGTAGCCCCCGGTCACTGAACAGCCAAGGTTGTGGCCGTAAACAAAGATCGGGGCCGCATAGGCGGACGGGGGTGCGCAGCCGGTCGCGGGGCTGAAGCAGTCATGACCTTCGAGAATATTCCAGCCGTAATTGGCGCCGCCCGCGGCGGCCCCGGATTGGAAGTTGATCTCCTCCCAGGTGTTCTGGCCGACATCGGCCAGGAAAAGATCGCCGTTGAGCCGGTCGAAGGAAAAGCGCCAGGGGTTGCGCAGCCCGCTGGCCCAGATTTCGTCGCGGGCGTTGGAGTTATCCACATAGGGGTTGTCAGGGGGAATCCGGTAAGGCACTTCGCCGTTTTCGACATCAAGGCGCAAGATACTGCCCAGCAGGGTGGCCAGATTCTGGCCATCGCCCTGGGGATCGCCGCCGCTGCCCCCGTCGCCCAGAGCAACATAGAGCATGCCGTCCGGGCCGAAGGCGAGCTGGCCGCCGTTGTGGTTGGCAAAGGGCTGCTCCACCTCCAGGACTACCTCTTCTTCCCCGGCCAGGGCCAGGTCGGAGTCAGCGGGGGACACCAAAAAGCGGCTCACCACCGTGGCCCCGTCGCCGGCCCGAGTGTAGTTGACGTAAAAATAACCCTTGGCGGCAAAGTCGGGGGGAAAGGCCAGGCCCAGCAAACCGCGCTCGCCGCCGACGACCAGCCGTTCGGAGATGTCCAGGAAAGGCTCAGCCAGCAGCTCTCCGGCCCGGACAATCGGGATGGTCCCGGGCTGTTCGACCAGAAAGAGCCGGCCGCTGCCATCCCCGGCGTGGGTAATCACCGTCGGGGAGCGGAGCCCGCTCGCCACCTGGCTGAAAGCCAGGGTCAAATCCGCCGGCGCCACCGGCGGGGGGGGTTCCATGGTGCTGCCACCCCCGCCGCCGCTGCAGGCGCCGGCAAAGGCCGGCAACATAGCCAAGACCAAAATCAGCAGACTTCGTTTCATGTTCCTCCCTTCGGGAAACAGGATCGGTTGCGATGGCTTACCCTGACGAAAATCTGGCTGAATACCCCATTTTTTCTCCACTAATTTAAATACATGATTGCCGAGCTACAGGGCCTGGAAACGCCGCATGAAGCGGCGGTCGATGTAATCCTTGATCCAAAAAGCCGGCCGGCCGCCGAAAACCAGCCCGCGCTTACAGAAGATGCCGGTGTCATCCCCCAGGTTATAGATCAGCAGATAGTCGCCGCCCGGCTCAAAGGTCCGCAGCGCCCCGCCTTCCAGGGCCGCCAGCAGGTTGTGGCGCAGAACCGGATTCTGGCGCACCGCGTAAACCCCGACCTTGTCCAGCGGCCGGGGAGCGAAATGGATGCAGTCGCCGCCGCCGAAAATTTCCGGATGGGCCGGACTTTGCAGGTATTCATTGACCAGCAGTCCCCCGTCGGGCCCCACCGGCAGGCCGGAGTCGGCAAAGAGGGCGGCGGGCTTGATCCCCAGGGCCAGGAAAACAAAGTCGGCCGGGTAATCGGCGGCGGCATCCAGCCGCACCTTGCCATCTCGAATTTCCCGGACATGGACGGCCTCGATAATCTCGATGCCCCGGCTGGTCAGCGAAGCGGAGGCCCGCCGGCGGACCGGCTTCGGCACCCGTCCCAGAAGCCGGGTACCGGCAAAAATCCGGATGGCCGGCTGGTCAGCCCCGGCATCCCGCAGCAGGCGCCAGGCGTTGCCGGCTATTTCCACCGCCGAAGGGCCGCCGCCGACCACGGCGACCCTGGGTCGTCCGGCCTTGGCAAGCTCGAGGAGTTGTCGCCGGGCGACCAGCAACTCCTCGATGGGTTTGACGGTAAAAACCGGGCCACCGGACCCGGCAACCGGGACCACCAAGGGAACAAAACTGCCGGCATTGCAGGAAAGAACATCGTAAGGGAGACTGGCGCCATCCTCCAGGTGGACGGTTTTCGCCAGTGGATTGATCCGTACCACCCGGCCGAGGACAAAAAACCCGCCCCGCTCTTCCACCTGCCGCTTGGTGGCAAAACGGATATCTTCCGGCTGGTAGGTGCCGGCCAGCATCCCCGGCCCCATGCCGGAATAGTAATGGTAGGGCGAAGGCGCCACCACGGTCACCGCGTGGCCGCGGCCGATAAAATCCGGCAAGGCGGCCAGGGTTTCCATATGGGCATGGCCGCCGCCGATGAGTACGAGCTGTTTAGCCATTGATTACGTCCCAGGGGTATTCAGTAAGTATTGGGATCTTCCGCGGGCAGCGCGCCCTCATCGAAGGGCATGACCCCCAGTTGCCGCATGATCCCCTCCAGGTCCTGGAGAAACTCGTCCTCATCAATGCCCTCGGTATCATCATCGAGAGCCCGCTCAACCAGCAGGTCAAAGTCTTCGAAATCAAAGGCTCCATCCAGCACCCCGGTCCGGACCAGAATCTGGTAAACCGTGAGGTCGTCGTTGAGATTGTCGTCGGCGCGCACCTCGAGGGCGTCGCCCAAATCATGGGCGGCCAGGTACCACTGGAAAGCCGAACTGAGGGCATCGGCCAGGGTGGCGATCCCGGCCGCGGTCTTGCCCTGCCGCAAGCGGCGCCGGCCGCTGCGGATATGAAGCCGGGTCCGAAAAAGAGGCCCCTCGACGGGGCCCAGTTCCTTCTCGTCCATCAAACCAAAATGGGGCATAGCTTGCTCCGGTAGTTGCAAGTTATCTCAAGCGGCGGGAGACTCAATGGGACTTGACCTCGCCCCGCTCGACCCGGGCGATTTCCTCGAGCCGGCGGCCGGCGGCGTCGAAGGCGTCGCGGATGGCGACATAAATATCCTCATGGGCCTGGTCCTGGGGGTGATGCTGGGTAATGGCCAGCTCCTTGCCCGGCACCTTGATGTCGAGCCGCACCTGATAAAGATTGCCCGAGCGTTTATGGGTATGAGGGGCCTCCACCACCACCCGGCAACTCATGATGTGGTCATGGTAGCGTTCGAGCTTTTGGGCCCGCTCACGAATCCTGGCCTCGACCGCGGGCGAGGAATCCATATGACGAAAAGTAATTTCCAGGGGTATCTGCATGAAGCCCTCCTCTACCCAATCATTAAAGCCGGCCCGCTCAATGCAAAATGAGGCCCTACCGCCAACAACCGTAATCGTACAGCAGGGCCGCAGGTTGCGGCAAGCGGGTCGGCGCCGCATAGTCGGCTATTCAAGCCGGCCCGATCGCCGCAAGATGCGGCCCTGCTGTACGATTACACGGCTGGCCTGTTTTGGCGCTCCAACTCCAGCTCGTGGCGGATCAGGTCGGTCAGTTTGCCGGCCTGCTCGGCGAGCAGTTCCAGCAGATCGTCAACGGTAATGATCCCTTCCAGAACCCCGATATCGTTGACCACCGGCGCCCGCCTGACCCCCCGGGCCCGCATGCGCCCGATGACCTGCAACAGATCCTCGCTTTCACGGACCGTGAACAGGTCGGGCCCCATCACATCCCCCACCGTCAGCAGGGCGGGATCGACATCCCGGGCCATGATTTCCACCACCAGATCGCGATCGGTCACGATTCCCACCGGCATCCGGCTGTTCTCATGCACATCCACCACCACGACGTTGCCGACATGGAAGTTGCGCATCAAGCGGGCTGCTTCGCGGACCGGACACTGGCGATCGACCACCACCACTTCGCGGTTGCAAAACTCTCTGATCGGCATCGGCCCCCCTCCCTTAAGGACACAATTTTTAATGAAACGATAAGAAGATTATCTTGAATTAACCTTGATGGTGTCAACCTAAATCCCGCCGGGTGTCAGGTGGGCTCATGGGCGGGTCCCACGGTCGGTCCAGCTTGGGTTTCCTTCAACAAGGGCGATTGCGGAATGTTTATAACCACAGAGGACACAGAGGACACAGCGGGCTCAGAGGTTCCAAGGAAGGTGGAGGCCGGCAAACCGGCCGGGGGAAAGTTGGGGTCTCGCTACCAGTAGTCTCGCCGGTTTAAATTAACCACAGAGGGCTCAGAGAGCACAGAGATGATAATGGCAGCCTCTTGCCGAATGGGCCGATTTAAGGTTTTATGAGAACTTAACAATAAACTCCAGCCCGCAAAGGATCCCCCGATGAAACGTCTGCTACCCGCCCTGATTCTTTTCCTGTCCCTGGCCTGGATTGCCAACGCCTGGAGCCATCCCCACATAATCGAGCTGGCCGCAGGGGAAGAAATTGCCCCGGCCGACCTGGTGGCCGAACTGCTGCAGACGCGGGTGATTTTCCTCGGTGAAGTCCATGACCACCAAGGCCATCACCGGATGCAGCTTGAAATCATTCGGGCCCTGCATGAACAGGGAGCTCCGCTGGTGGTGGGCCTGGAGATGTTCCGCCACGACTACCAGGAAGCCCTGGATGGCTGGGTAGCCAGGCAAATTGAGGAAGAAAACTTTATCCCGATCTATCAGCGCAACTGGAGCCGCTGGCGGCTCTACCGGCCGATTTTCGTTTACGCCCGCGAGCAGAACATCCCCCTGGTGGGGCTCAATATCAGCCGGGTGATCACCCGCCAGGTGGCCCGCGAAGGTTTCGCCAGCCTCAGCCCCGAACAACTGGCTGAACTCGAGCTGGAGGGTTTCGCCTGCACCATCGACCCCGCCTACGAAGAGTTCATCCGCCGGGCCCTGGGCGGCGAGGCCCATGAAGGCATCACCGACTTCGGCCACTTCTGCCAGGCCCAACTGCTCTGGGATCGGGTCATGGCCAACCAACTGGCCAAATTTCTCCAGGACCATCCCGACCATCAAATCGTGGTCCTGGCCGGCAACGGCCATTCCTGGCGCCACGGCATTCCCGCCCAACTCAAATCCCTGGGCCGGGAAGTCCCCTACCGGGTACTGCTGCCGGAAAGCGCCGGCCGGATCGACCTGACCACCGCCACCCCGGCCGACGCCGACTACCTCTGGCTCGATTTCGGCCCGGAGGGCTGGCTGCTGGAACCGAATTACTGATTGAGCGGGTTGGCGGCCGATCCCTTCCCCTCCATTACTCACTCAACTTTCACCCAACAGAAGAAAAAGCGGGCAGCCCCCTTTTTGGCACCAAACAAAGGTCTTGACCAGGGCATGCCCGGTCAATTATCATGCAGATCAGGAATTAAATTCCGAATTTGCATGATAGTGAGCAAAAAATGATACCAAGAACAGCCGCAGCACTGGCCCGGGAGTTGGCCGGGCAATTCAAGGTGGTGGCCATCATCGGCCCCCGGCAATCGGGCAAGACCACCATGGCTCGAGCGGTGTTTTCCTCCCTGCCCTATGTCAGCCTGGAAGCCCCGGACGAGCGGGATCTCGCCCAAGCCGATCCCAGGGGATTTCTGGCTCGCTTTCCTGCGGGCGGGGTCATCGACGAAGCTCAACGCTGCCCGGATATTTTCTCTTATATTCAGGGCATTGTTGATGCGAAGAAACAGCCGGGTCAATTTATTCTTACCGGCTCCCAGCATTTCGGACTGATGCAGGGGCTGACCCAGTCCCTGGCCGGCCGGATCGGCTTTGTGCAGTTGTTGCCGTTTTCTGCCGGCGAACTGGCCGCCGCCGGCTTGCTGGCCGCCGAACGGGAAACCTCCCTGTTGCGGGGGGGCTATCCACCCATTTACGATCAACCGGTCGATCCGGCCCGCTGGCTGGACGCCTACATCACCACCTATGTGGAGCGAGACGTCCGCCAACTCCTGAATGTCCGTGACCTCGGGGCATTCCAGCTTTTCACCCGGCTTTGCGCCGGATCCACCGGCCAATTGCTGAATCTGTCGCGAATCGGAACCGAAGTCGGAATCGACCAGAAAACGGCCCGCGCCTGGCTCGGGGTCCTGGAGAGCAGCTTCATTGTTTTCCGCTTGCAGCCCCACTGGCAAAATTTTCGCAAACGCATTACCAAGGCTCCCAAGCTATATTTTTACGACAGCGGATTGGCGGCCAGACTGCTGGGGATCGAGGAAGAACGGCAACTGCTTACCCATCCGCTCAAAGGAGCCCTCTTTGAAACCTGGGTAGTGGCCGAATTACTGAAAAACCTGGCCAACCGGGGCCGGAAAAACAATCTTTATTTCTGGCGCAGCCACGATGGTCACGAGATTGACATCCTGGCCGAGAAGGGAACCGGGTTGCTCCCGCTGGAAATCAAATCCGGGGCGACCCTGGTGGATGAATGGTTCAAGCCTTTGGAG
>NZ_JBIPKI010000043.1:0-22278 GCF_044068515.1 Desulfurivibrio nitratireducens | reverse complement strand
CGGCGGGTTCCGGTTCTCGTTCCGGCCGCGGCGGCATGGGCGGCGGATCGGGCTCGGGTGTTGGTTCGGCCACCGCCGCCTTGAAGGATTCCGGCCTGATTTGGCTGGCGGTCTCCGGCACCGGCCGGGGCGGGGTGGGGCTTGCCGCCGGTGGTGGGGCCGGGGCCGGGAGTTCGGGCTCGGTGGCCGGCTGGGCGACCAGTTCCAGGTGCAGGGGAACCTGGTGTCGGGGCCCCTCTATTTCGGCCGGCATCCAGGCCAGGTCGCGGCCCCACCAGAAGAGCAGGGCGTGGCCGGCCAGGGCCAGCAGCATGGCGAGCAGCAGCCGTTTCATGATTCCTCAGGGCCCGGCGGCCTCGGCCTGGAGAGAAATTCGCTCCAGGCCCGCCGCCCTGATCTGGTCCAGCACCGCGAAGAGTTGCTGATAATTCAGGTCGCGGTCGGCGAAAAGCAGCACTCCCGGCTCGCCTTCGTCGGCGGTCAGGGCCCGCAAGCGGGCCGGCAACTGCGCCAAAGCCACCGGTTCGCCATTGACGAAGATGGCCCCGTCGGCCTGGATATTGACCGCCAGGGTGGTTTGCGTTTCAATGGCGGCGGCCGCCGACTGGGGCAGGACCACCGGCAGGCCGCGGTGGACCGCCATCGACAGCATGGCGTAAATGAAGACCACCAGCACCAGGAAGACGATGTCGATCAGCGGCAGCATCTCGATCCGCGCCTTGCGGGGGCGGGGGCGGGTGATCTTCATAGCCGCCGGCTCCTGCCGGGCAAGTTGCGCCGCGGGCGAGCGCTGGTCATCGCGATTCCTCCGCCCGGCCGGGGGGCGGGGCCGTTTTCTGGTAGACGATCTCCAGGCTGGTGGCGTACTTTTCGATGTTGAGGGCCGCGTTTTCGACCCGGGCGTTGAAATAGTTGTAGGGGAAAACCGCGAAGATGGCAATGCTCAGGCCGGCGGCGGTGGTGATCAGGGCCTGGGCGATGCCGGCGGTGACCTTGGCCGGTTCCTCGATCCCGGCCACCCCCAGCATTTCAAAGGAGTTGATAATCCCCACCACCGTGCCGAGAATCCCCAGCAGGGGGGCCACGGTGATCATGGTGTCCAGCACCCCCATGAAGCGCCGCATCCGCTGCAATTCGTCGGCCGCCGCCGCTTCCATGGCCTTGCCCGGGGAAAAATCGCGGTGGAGAATGCCGCTGACCAGGATCTTGATCACGTAGTCCCGGCAGCCGCGAACCTTGGCCCGCACCGTCTCCCATTGCCCCTGGCGGCTGAGATCCAGCACCTCGTCCACCAGGTCCCGCCGCCGGTGATACTCCACCCCGGCCCAGAAGATGGCCCGCTCGATCACCACCGTCAGGGCGATGAGCGAACAGGCCAGCAGGGGATACATCAGCGGTCCGCCGCTGTAGAACAGGTTCAACATGGTGGTGGTTTCCCCCCGTGGCGTAAACGTCCGGCAGGGCCCCGGCCTGGGGCGAGCGGTCCGGCTGGCGGCAGCCAACCATGTTGCGCCGGCCCGCTTAACCCAGGCTGGGTCCTGCTGAAGGTTTATTAGAAGTTGACTCTTAACCCGGCCAGGACATTAATCCCCGGCGAGGGGAATTCGGCCTGCTCCAGGTCCCAGCTGATGGCGCCGTACTCGGCGTATTTCTTGTCAAACAGGTTATTGACGTGGAGATAGGCGTTGAGTTGGCGCCAATGGTACTGGACCCCGGCGTTGACCAGCAGGTGGTCGTCCATTTTGCTGAAGTCGTTGTTGAAATCGCTGATGTAGTAGCGCTTGCCCATGTAGTTGCCCTGCAGCGTCCAGGAAAAAGCGTCGCCAAGGGGGCCCTGCAGACCCAGGGTCGCCTGGTGGTCCGGCACCCCGGGAATGTAGTTGCCGGCAAACTGGCCGTCGCGGATCTTGGCCCGGGTGTAGGTGTAGCCGCCGTTGACGGTCAATAGGGCCAGGGGCTTGCTGAAGGCGATTTCGACCCCCTGGCGCCGGGTTTTGCCGTCCAGGTTTTCGTTGCTGAAGCTGACCGGATTATAGAAGATTTCGTCCTTGCCGGTCAGGTGAAAATAATTGACCTGGACATAAAAGTCATGCGCCGGGTAGTGGCGCAGACCCACTTCGTAATTGTCCGAGCGCTGGGGCCGCAGGTCCGGGTTGACGCTGCTGGTGAAGAAGTTGAAGAGCTCGTCGAGCACCGGGTAGCGGAAGCCCCGGGCGTAGCTGAAGTAGGTGTAGGAGGGCCCGGCGTAGCGGTAGTTGGCCCCGGCGGTATAGAGGTTTTCGCTGAAGGTGGGGCGCTCGGCGGTGGCGTCGCCGAAGCTGTAACGCACCCGGTCGTAGCGGTAGCCGGCCGAAAGGGTCAGGTTGTCTACGGGAGTCAGTTCGTCGTGAAGGTAGAAGCCGTAGTTCTTCTTGCGCAGGTCGAAGCGGCCTTCGGTGGGGAAGCCGAAGAAGATCGAGCGGTTGAAGATCTCCTCTTCGGCGTCCTGGTAGTCGATGCCGACGATCAGGCTGTGGTCCAGGCCGGCGAGGGGTTCCTTGATCAGCAGGCGCGGGTTCAGGGCGATGGTGTCGATGGTGGTCTCGCCGGTGAACTCGCCGCCGGCGAAGGTGGCGAAGGCATCAACCTGGCGCTGGCGCAAGGAGGCGTCGAGGCGCAGGGAGCTTTCGCTGAGGATTTGCAGCTCGCCGCCGGCCTTGAGGTAATAGTCCTCGGTTTTGCTGAAGTCATCGGGGTTGGTCGAGTCCTTGCGGGAGGTGCCGCCGGCCAGTTCGCTGAGCCGCAGGGCCCCGGGCAGGCCGGTGGTGTCCTTGTGGAAGTCGCCGCTGATATCGAAGCTCAGCCGCTCGCTGGGAAAATAGCGCAGGTGCAGACCGGCATCGGCGGCCTCGCTGGCCGAGTTGTCGCGATAGCCGTCGGTGTCGGCATAGCTGGCGGCCAGGGCGTAGGAAAGGTTGTCCCGGGAGCCGGTGGCCCCGACCCGGGTGAGGATGGTGTCGTAGCTGCCGGCGGCGACTTCGCCGTTGACCTGGTCGGGACCACCGTCCTTGGTTATGATGTTGATCACCCCGCCGCCGGCATTGTCGCCGTAAAGCACGCTGCCCCGGCCGCCCCGGACGACTTCAATCCGCTGGACCCGGTTCAGCGAGATCAGGGCCCAGTCCACCCCGCTCAGGTCGGGCTGGTTGATCCGGCGGCCGTCCACCAGTACCAGGGTGTTGAGGCCGGCGGTTTCGCCGAAGCCGCGCAGATCGACGGTGAACGCCCGGCCGTTGCCGGTGGTGTCGGTTACCCGGATGCCGGCTTCATTGCGCAGCAGGTCGGGGATGTTGCGGGCGGTGGAGTTGGCGATTTTCTTTTCGTCGATAATGGTGACATGGGCGGGCACGGTGGAGATTTGCGCGGTTTGGCGGGTGGCGGTGACCACCACCTCTTCCATCAGGCCGACCTCTTGGGGAGCGGGTTGGGCCGCCAGCGGCAGCGGGGTTGCCAGCAGGATGGCCAGACCCAGAACTTTGATGCGTTTTTTCATTGTTAAACCTCTTGCACGCTGTTCGGTTCCGGGCAAAAAAAACCCGGACCGATAATTTAATATCGATCCGGGATTCCCTTTTTATCCACTAGATCGGCCGCGCTGCCCCGGTCCACGAAGGCTGCTTCCTCGATCCAGGCAGGTTTTCTGACTCCCGGTTCTTCCTAATGGCCGCGTCTTCCCATTCACCTCCTGGCGAACAGTGACATCTTGCGGCTTTCGTCCCCGGTTACAGCGGCGGGCCCGTTTCCGACTTGCACGGAATTCCCTTTTATGCCCCGATGGGCACCTGGATACAGGTGCCGAATTTCCCCCAATCGGGCCGGAAAGTCAAGTTTATAATCAAGCCGCCCTTACTTCGAGCCCGGCTCTACTTCAACATAGCCGGTGCCGTGGCAGATGGGACATTCCTCTTCCCGGCTGCATTTGCAGTCGTCCCATTGATCATCCAACAACTGGGTGCCCCGCCATTCCATATTGCAGGTGCAGTTGCCGGGAATAACTTTCTTGCCTTTGCATTCCGGGCAGATTTTTTGGTTTTTTTCGCTCATGAAACCCTCCGGTCTGGGAAATATTTGCGCCGCCAATCCACGGCATGAATGAGTGCGTCAAGCTGCAGCGGCCAAGCACCTTTGGCCAGCCGGCCTGATGCCCAGGGCGCTTTGCCCCTGAGCCAGTTCTCATACCAATATGAATAAACCGGGCGGCAAATGTCAAGCCGGCTCTTCGCCGGCCACCTCTCGCTGTTGCCCATGTCCCGGATCGACGAAGGGAAAAGGGGTCAAGGGAAAAGGGGTCAGACCCCTTTTCCCCCCCCCCATCGGTTAGATGGTGCCTCGTTTTTAAGTTAGAGCAGCCCTGACGAGCGTTTCTTCTTCGAGCGGGAGCCAATGATCATGCCGAGCAGCAGAACTCCCGCCCCGGCCAGAAACCATTTGATGGCGGCAGCCAGCAACTCGTCCCTTAATCGCCTTTCCAATTCATGGATCCGTTCGCGTTGTTCCGCCACCTGGCTTGTGAGGGCTTCGTGTTCTCCTCGGATTCGCAGGAAATCCTCGGAGTCCGCCCGTAACTCCTCGTAGTTGGAGATTGCCTGTTCGAGCCGGACTTTCGTTTCCCGTAAGTCTTGTTCAAGCTCCTGATTGAGCCGGCGAAGTCGTACGTTTTCCTCCCGGTGCGAGTCTCTTTCTGCTTCAATTGACCTCAGGCGGGCCGTCGTCGCCTGCAGGTCCTGCCGGGCAGGCGGTTCGGGCCGCAGGTGCTGGGTGCGGACCCAGCCCTCCAGGCCGTCGGGGGCTTTCACCCGACTCCAGTCGCCGGCGGTTTCCAGAAGTTCCAGCCGCTGGCCGGAGCTTATCATCCGTAGAATCCGGTATTCATTGCCGGGGCCGGATCGAAAGGTGACTTCGAACTGGTCGGTTACGTAGCGGGTCTCGGCTACAGCGGTGAGCGCCATACCCAGAACAAGTAATACAGCCAGCAGGATTTGTTTTTTCATTTTTTTACTCTACGAGATGATCTTAGCTGCAGCAGCAGTTGTTAATATTTCTAGCTCATATATGTATGCCAAAAACCGGGACGTACTTCAATCTTTCAATTTATTTGCAGCTGGTTCCGGCCTTGGCTGGCCCGGCTCAAAAACGGCTATTTAGATTTCCCACCGGTAACGCTGGACTACGGGCCAAATGGGATGAAATCATGGAAATACCAAGCCTTGCAGACCCGCAAAGCAAAAGACCGGCCAAAAGATCGCTTTCCCTACCATACCTCTTACCTGGGCAGCGACTGGAAAATCTTCCACGATGTCCTGCTCGCCCCCCGCTACCAGGTAATCCGCAAGATCCTCCCATACTACGGCATCTGCGCGGCGTGATTTGGGCCGGCACTCAGCAACTTGCAATGGGGTGCGCTGAAGACGCCGATGCTGGCAAAGGTTATCATAATGCGGTAATATCGTTCGAAGAGATAATCGGGGACAGGCGGGAGCATGCGCAACAGTACGGCATCCTGGCCTTTGTTATTTTCGGGGCCGCCGCCCGTGGTGAAGCGGCGGGGAGGTAATTACATGGTTTAAGGTTGGAAACCATGGACGGCAACTTTCTTTTTATTCATATCAACGAACTGGGCGAGTTTCGTTCTCCGGACACCATTCCCATCTCCCAGGCCTACCAACTTGCCTGCCTGCGGAAGTACGGCTTTTCCGGCCGTATCCTGGGCGATTACCGGGATCGGCCCCTGGCTCCGGCTGAGGTCAGGAAGGCGATCCTGCGGGACCGGCCCCTGGCTCTGGGTTTTACGGTTTACGAAGAGAACATCAACCGGGTCCGGGCCTGGGCCCGTTACGCCAAAGAACTGGCCCCCGATTTGCCGGTGATTCTCGGCGGTCCTCAGATCGCCGCCATGCCTGGCGCCGGGCTGCTGCAGATGCCGGAGGCCGACGCGCTCTGTCGCGGCGAAGGGGAGACGGTGGTGCTGGAGACGGCCCGAGCCCTGAGCCGGGGCAAGGAACTGGCAGCGGTGCCGGGCATCTGCTGTCGGCGAGGCCAGGGTACGGCCGAAACCGAACCGTTGCCGGTAAGCGGAGAATTGGACGAAATCCCTTCGCCGTTCCTGGCCGACATCATCGATCCCGCCGGCAAGGACCGGATCATTCTCTTCAGCTCACGGGGTTGTCCGGCCGCCTGCACCTTCTGCTGCACTCCGCAGATCGGCGGTCGCCGGCTCCGCTTTCATTCCATTGAGCGGATCGTAGCCGAACTGCAGTATCTGTGCGCTCGGGGAGCCCGCGACTTCTGGTTCGCCGATCCCAGTTTCGCGGCGGTCAAGAAGCGCCTGGTGGCGCTGTTGGAAGAGATCATCGCCCGGGTGCCGGGCATCACCTTCTGGTGTCAGATCCGCTGCGACCATCTGGACCGGGAGCTGGCCGGCCTGTTGAAAGCGGCTGGAGCCCACACCGTGGCCTTCGGTCTGGAATCCGCCGATGGAGAGGTGCTGCGGACCATCAACAAACGGCTGGTGCCGGAGCAGGTGACGGCCGCCGTCCGCCTGGCCCGGGAGGCCGGGATCGGGGTCGAACTCTTTACCATGTTCGGCCTGCCGGGCGAGACCTTGGCGCGGGCCTGCCGGACCCTCGACTTTGTCAGGGACAGCGGCGTGGCGGTGGAGGGCAATTCGATCTCCCAGCAGTTGCATCTTTTCTTTGGCAGTCGCCTCAGCGACGACCCGGCGGCCCACGGGATCAGGCCGCTGGCGCTGACCAGGCCGGCCTATCTTTCGGTGGCGCGCGATTTTGCCACCGACGCCATGTCGAAGGAGGAGATCGACCGCATGGCCCTGCTGTGGCGGCTAAACCGCACCGATTTCACGGAGGACGTGGCGGCGGGGCGCAATCTGTTGGAACGAGCCGGTTTCATTACCGCTCATGAAGAGGCGCTCGCCGGCCGGCCGGAAGCTGATCTGATGCTGGCGGCAATCCTCTTGCAGTTGGAGGAATACGACCGGGCCGCACCGCTGTTGACGAGGCTGGCCGCCGAACACGGCCACCGGTCGCCGGTGAAGGATTTTCTGGCCGGACCCTTTACCGGTTTCAGGTTGATCCGGCGGGCAACGGCCGCCCCCGGCTGCCGGGTGATTTTCGACTGCCGGGGAATGTTGGGCGGCCGGGTGGTGCCGGTCACCGAAAGCCGTTACCAGGAAGCGGTGCTCGGCGAGGGCACCCTGCTGCCCGATTTCGAGCAGGGCCTGCAGGGGCTGCGCGCCGGCCGGGCGACCCAGTTCAAGGTCCGCTTCCCCCCCGAATACGGGCACCAGGAGCTGGCCGGCCAGGAGTTGACCTTCCAGGTCATGTTGCATCTGGTCATGGAACCGGTTTCGGTGGTCGCGGCCGCCGAGTTGGCAAAACTGCCCCGCAACCGCTACCGTTTCTCCGACCTGGAGGGCCTGCGCCGCCACAACGAACGGCTCTATTACCTGGTGCTGCGCGATACGCTGTTCCGCGATCTGCATCAGGAGATGACCGATTTTCTCGCCCTGCTCAAGTTCAGGCTGCAGCTGGGGTTCCGGGAGGAAGCCCTTGCCATGGTCGCCGCCTTGGCGCCGGAATCGGAAGCGGCCAGCTATGCCGGCCGCTTTCTGCTGGCCGCCAATATGGCCCGGGAGGCGATCGCGACACTGACGCCCGGGGTCGCCGCAGGTCGATCGGCAGGGGTTATCGACCTGATCAAGGCTCACATAAAGGCGGGCAACTACCGGGAAGCGGAACGGCTGGCGGCCGACCCGTCACTGGCGGACGATATTCAGGCCCTCGACCTCAGGGTTGCTCTGGCCGCCAATCGGCAAATGGATGTCGCCACCTATCTCGCGCGGATGGATGACCTGCTGCGCCACCAGGTGGAAGCTCTGCTCCGACTGACGGCAAGCTGAGATCGGCAATTACCGAGTGGCAAGATAAAAAAATCCCGTGGAAAAAACTTTGCCCGGCAGGTAAAAAAGATGGCCTTGAGACAGCCCTCATCAGCAATCATGGCACCTCACCGATCAATATTGCCTATTCGGAACTGGCCCAACGCGGCCTGAACAAGGAAGGCCGGCACTGGCTACGGCAGGTCGGGGTGGTCTTGCTGGTGGCCAGGGCCAACCGGAAGCTGGCCCAAAAGCTGTTCGAAGTTGCCAATCGGGGCGGTCAGGGCACCATGACCCTGGCCTTGGGCAAAATACGACAACTCGGCGATTTCCCCGAGGATGCAGTGAGAAGAATCGTTGAGGCAGTGATGGATACCGCTTGTCATATGCTGTTATCCCATGCGGGAGATGGCAGAAATAAAAACATGTTAACGGCCAGTTAGGTCAAGTCCGAAAGTTCAGTAAATAATTATAGTCTGAATTGGCACGATTATAATAACCAGCAAAGTTAATCCAACTATTGGCCATAAAGCCAATCTTTTTAGCCTTCTTCCATATTTGCTTTGTTCAATATTATTCATTAAGAAAACTCCAGACAGATGAATCATGCGGCTTTGCACCTTTTTTCGCAGTCACGCTGCCGGGTTAATCGGGGATCTCTGTTTACTTAAGTCAGAAAGTTCAGTCAGTGAGTTGCAGACCAGTATTTATAAAGCAGTAATAGTCCTGCTAATATCAGGCCAATCCCTAATAATAAAACAAGGGTGGTAATGAAAAAACGGCTAAAGATATTTACGTAATTGTCCAGTTTTAACAATTCCAATGTTTTACTTATATTTTGTTAATCTTCAGATGGTTTAATCTTTATCTTGCAAGTGTTGCAGAAATAAAAATATTTTTTTTTCTTAAAAATCAAGAAAAAACCGGTAATAACCGCAAACAATAGATATAAAAAAGGAATTATTGTGCCATAAGCGATTAGCATCAACAAGGGAAACATTGGTATACTGCTAAAGAGAAGAATTATTCCATATTTCTTGAAATATTTCTTTTCTAATTCATTACCACAAATTTTGCATACTTCACTCATCATGTTTTACCATTTTTAGATTTTTAGCCTATCTGCATTGCAGTTTGCTGTAGTCTAACGCATTCACAACCGAATCCAAATAATTATCAAATATTTCATTTATTAGATCCTCAATCGCATGACCCAATCCAACAGCTTCTAAACCAGTTTGAATTAGCAAACCTCCACTAAATCCAGAAACGCCCCCAATTATAGCTGAAGGACCAGCCCCAATTCCTAAAGCAGGAGTTCCAACTATAGCACCACCTACCGCTCCGGCAGCGGCTCCACCAAGACCAGCACTGATAATTCTTCTGCCCGCAGGATCAATATCCTGCATATAACTATTTGAAATACTCTTGACGGTTTTATCGACGAACTGCTTGATTAAAAATGTCCGAGTTAAACCCCACGGATCAACCCAATTTATCGGGTTGTTCGTCACGTACCTATAAAGATTAATATCGCCGCCGGCAAAGCCGATGGGGTCTTTGGTGATAAACCTCCCGATCTGCGCATCATAGTATCTGGCTCGGTAATAATACAAACCGGTTTCCCGGTCGTATTCGCGGCCGGTGTAGGTGTAGGGCTGCTTGACCCGGTTTTGCCGGTCGTGGAGATTTCCATAGGAATCGTATTGGTAATCCTGTACCACCCGGCCCCGTTCGTCGGTAAGTGCCGCAATGGAACCTAGGCCGTCGGCGTGATAATAATAGGTTCTGCCTCCTTGGTTAAGGGCCAAAGGTTCGTCGACACCGGGGCCATGAAGGTACCGGTTGCCGATCGTGCCCGATCCGTCCAGTTCCAGAATAATATCCTGGTGGTCATAGACATAACGGGTGATGTTTACCCCCTGGGGGCTGGTGGTTTTCTTCTCTATCCGGCGGCCGAAGGGGTCATAAGCGAATTCCACCTTGATCCCGTCGGGGAGGATTACCGCAACCAGGTGATTCTCGTAATCCCAATGATAGCTGGTAATGCCTTCTGCAGGTTCCTTCTTTGCCAAGTTGCCGTTGTTGTCATAGGAATATTGCGCCTTGTTGGTGCTCAGCAGCTGGTTGGCGGTGTTGTGGCTGTAGTCCCGGTGGAGATGGGAAGCGAGGCGGTTGCCTGCCGGATTGTAGCGATAGTATTCCTTTTGCTGCTGCCTGGCTTGTTCCCTGCCGTTACCGCTATTGCCCCGCTCCTTTGCCGGACTGGCTCCGGGGGTGGACTGGACCACTTCCTCCAGGCGGTAGATACGATCGTAGTCATAGGCAACGGTCAGGTGTTCCGTTGTTTTGCTCAAACGGTTTCCGATCTGATCGAGGGTGTAGAGACTTTGGCTGATCAACTCGTCGGCGGGGTTGTGATGCTGGAGGGCGGTTAGTCGTCCGGCGGCATCATAGTGATACCTGGCGGTCAGGCCGTTGGGGTAGTCCAGCTTGGTCCGGCGGCCGAGTTCATCGTAACCGAAGGTGAACTCCTCTCCGGCCGCGATGGCGGCCAGTTGGCCGGCGGCGTTGTAGCGGTAGTTGACGGTTCGGCCATCCGGGGTGGTCATCGCGGTCCGGCGGCCGCTCTGGTCGTACTCATAAGCGATTACACGCCCTTCACTATCGGTGACCATGGTTATCCGGCCGGCCGGGTCATAGCTGAACGAGTAGCTGATATGGCGGTTGGCGGCGGTTTGGAGAAGACCTTTGCGATTATAGGTGAAGGTGGCGGAACTGTCGTCCGGGTAGCTTTTTTCTATCAGCCGACCCAGCTTATCATAGCGGTAATTGATGGTGTGGCCGTTGGGATCGGTCCGGCTGATGACCTTTCCTCCGGCGTCACGGAGATAGCTGGTGGTGTGGCCCAAGGGATCGCGTTCCGCCGTGATCCGGCCCAGAGGGTCGTAAGCGAAGGTGGAGATCTGGTTCTTGGCGTCGGTAAGGGCGGTAAGCCGGTCTGCCCCCGGGCCGGCGCAGGAGTAGCAGTTCTCCCCGCCGCCGTAGCTGAAGGTGGTTGCCGAACCTTCGGCATCGATCATTTCCACCATCTGCCCCCGAGAATTGTAGTTGTAGCGGGTGGTATTGCCGTTGGCGTCGGTTAGGGAAAGCAGGTTGCCGTTGGCGTCATAAGTGAAACTGGTGCGATTGCCCAGGGGGTCGGTGACTCTGATCAGGTTGTAACGGCTGTCGTACTTGTAACTGACGGCTTCATCCCGCGGATCAATTTGTTTGACCAGCCGGCCGGCGGCGTCGTATTCGAACCTGGTGGTTGCTCCAGCCGGGTCGGTTACGGTGATCAGATTGCCGGCCGCATCGTAAGTCATGGTGGTCACAGAGCCGGTGGGATCGGTGACGCCGGTTATGTTGCCCCGCGCATCGGCTTCGAAGCTGGTCTTGGCCCCGGTGGGGTCGATTATTGCCGCCAGGTTGCCCTGCTCATCGTAACGGTATTCAGTAAAATCACCGGCGGGGTCGGTAATGCCGGCGACCTGGCCGTATTGATTATAGCTGTAGCGGGTGATCTGCTCGAGGGGGTCGGTCAGGGTTAAAGGGTTGCCCCTCTCGTCGTAGGTGTAAGTTGTGGTGTTGCCGTCCGGGTCGGTATGACTCAGCAGATTTTGGTACTCGTCGTATCGATATTGACTGATGCCACCCTGGGGGTCTTCCTTGGCGATCAGGTTCCCACGCTGATTGTCGTAGGTGTAGTGCCATTGGCTGCCGTCCTTGTCGGTGACGACGACGCTCTGGGCAACAGTGGGGGAGGGCGGTGGATAGGCGATGGAGCGTTCGCGCCCCTCGGGATCGGTGGCGGTTGTGACCCGCCTTTGCTCGTCGTATTGATAGCGGGTGGTGAAACCGCCCAGATCGGTTCTGGCGGTCAAAATGCCTTGTTCGTCGTAGGTGTAGCGCCACTCGTTCCCGTCGGGCAAACTTACGCTTTGCAGCCGGTTGTCCACCATCGTGAAGTTGTAGGTCCGGCCGGCGGGGTCGATTACCTTGGCGAGGCGGCCGTGGTCGTCATAAGTCAATTCGCTGACGCGGCCGGCTGGATCGGTAATCGAGATCAGCAAACCGTCTTGGTAATGCAGGGAAAGGGTGTTGCCGTTGCGATCGATGATGGCGGCGAGCTTGCCGGCGGCGTTGAATTGCTGGGCCGTGCCGTTTTTAAGCCTCAGGGTAAAAGTCTGGTCGCTATTCTGGCTGAGGAGCGAATAATCCCCGGGCGGCGGCCGATAGCCGTCGCCGGTGGGGACATAAAGCCGGCGTTCGCCGTTGCCTTTTTTGAGCAGCACCGAACCATCCGCGAGCTCGCGTAGCAACAGCTCATAGCTATGGCTCCAGCCCCGGTCCAGGACCCCGGCAAACGGGTCGAGGCTGTTGTAATGGATAGTCAGCTCGGCGGCGTGACCGCTGCCGGAGAGGGCATAAAGCGGTTGACTGTATGCCAGGTTGCCGCTGGCGATATTGGCCCGGGAGCCGAAGTTGATGTTGAGGTCACAGTCGGCGTCCCAGTCGGCCCTAACGGTCGTGGATTCCTCGCTGGCGCAGCCGGGGCTGGCCGCCAGCCGCGCGGTGAGCACAACCGTATAGTTGCCTGGCTCGACCAGGGTGCCATCCGCCGCCCGGCCGTTCCAATGAACGGCGATCTCCCGGTTGGTTCCCGCGGCGATGATGCCGGGATCGGGGAGGGTGGAGTCCCCTGCCAGCAGGGCGATCTCCCATTGGATCTCCTGGCCCGGGCTGCCGGCAACGGTGGCGGTAAGCTCCGCAACCTGGCCAGCGCCGACGTTGACCGATCCGCCACCGTTGAAATTTTGGATCTCCAGATCGCAGCACCGCTCATCCTCCGGTCCCGGGATGTTAAAGGTAATGGTCTTTTGATCAAGGACCTCCCCGACCCGGAGTCCATAATAGGTATAGCTGGTCCACCAGTACTGGCAGTGAACCCCGAAAATATCCTGGAGAAAGACCGTCAGGCTGTGCTGCCCGGGGGAGAAATCAGAACGGTTGATGCGCACAGAAAAATTCTGCAATACGCCCACCTGGCTGTATCCTGAGCCGCCGACATAGTAGGAGGTGACATTACGGATAAGTCGAGAGGCATCCTCGTTGATTTGATAGCGTAAACGCGCATGAATATTGGTGTAATTGATAGGGTCGGAACAGCATTGGGGGCTGTAAAGGGCCCAATAATGGCCCGGGTTGCAGTACGACGAGGCGTCGGCTCTTCCTCGAGGTGTGTCGTCGGTTGCCAGCATGAATTCGCCGAAGACAACCAAGCTATTTTCAACGCATAGCGGTTGGTCGATATCATGCGAGGTTATTTCCACAAAGCCTGTGGCGGCCCAGGATATTGATGCGGCCAGCAACAGGGTCAACAATGCCAAAGTAAAACAGGAAAGCCAGGTCTTCATATTCCCCCTCATGGCCAGGGTTACGGCAAATTCTGAGTTTCTCGCGCTCTTGAGTCAACCGGGAGTTGCCAGGGCGCTGCCAGTGATCATGGCTGGATCAAAGGCCGCCGCCTAATTGTCACAATATATCGGCCAGGCAAGAAATAACCTAAACAGCTCCAGTGTCAAGGTGTTTTTTTGTCAGGCAGCCAGGCCCGATTACTTTGCTGGTCCGCCGATTCTTGCGTTTTTCGGTGGTTAAATTAACGAAAACCTTAAAAAAATCCGGGGCTGCTCTGGTGAAAACGATCTGGCGCCACAAGCGGCCTCTTGGCCAAAACAGTTGCCGTAATTTTTTTCTCGGCTACCTTGGCAGCAAACGGCAGCCGGCAACAAACAGGCAGAAAAGGATGGTAATGAAGGAATTGATTCTGGGCGGGGTGCGCTCCGGCAAGAGTTCTTTAGCGGAGAAGCTGGCCCTGGAAAGTGGCCTGGCGGTGACCTATGTCGCCACCGCCCGGGCCGGTGACGAGGAGATGCGGGCCCGGATCCGGCATCATCGGGAGCGGCGCCCGGACGCCTGGGAACTGGTGGAGGTCGGCCATGACCTGGCGGCGGTGCTGGCCGCCCGGGCCGCCGCCGACCGCTGCCTGCTGGTGGACTGCTTGACCCTCTGGCTCACCGGCCTGCTCGGGGCCGAGGCGGCCGACCGCCGGGAAGGGGAGTTCGGCCTCGATACCGGCGCCTTCAACGAACTGGAGTTCGGAGCCTTCCCGCGGCCGGTATTCAACCCGGAGCGGGAAATCGCCGCCCTGCTCAAAGTGCTGCCCGATTTGCCCGGGCGGATTATTCTGGTCAGCAATGAAACCGGCCTGGGGGTAGTGCCCATGGGCGAGTTGAGCCGGCGGTTCTGCGATGAAGCAGGGCGCCTGCACCAACGGCTGGCGGTCATTTGCGACCGGGTGGTTTTAACGGTGGCGGGACTGCCCCAGGTCTTGAAAGGAGAAGCTATATGACCCTTGATATTGAATGGTTGCAGGAGCCGGTGGCGGCCCTGGATGATGCCGCCCGCCAGGCGGCCGAACAGCGCCAGGGCCGGCTGACCAAGCCGGCCGGCTCACTCGGGCGGCTGGAGGAACTGGCCCTGCGCCTGGCCGCCCTCCAGGGCCGGGTTCGGCCCCGGCTGGACAAGGTCGGCATCGGGGTGTTTGCCGGTGATCACGGAGTGGCGGCGGAGGGAGTGTCGGCCTTTCCCCAGGTGGTCACCACCGAAATGGTGCGCAATTTCGCCCGCGGCGGGGCGGCGATCAGCGTTCTGGCCCGGGAACTGGGGGCCGAGCTGGAAGTGGTCAATCTCGGCACCGTGGCCGATCCCGGGCCCTTGCCCGGCGTGCTGGCCATCAACCTGGGTCCCGGCACCGCCAATTTCGTCGCCGGCCCGGCCATGGACGAGGGCCAGCTGGCCGCCGCCCTAACCGCCGGTCGCGACAGTGTCGAGCGGATGCGGGAACATGGGGTTCAGCTTTACCTTGGTGGGGAAATGGGGATTGCCAATACCACCAGCGCCGCCGCCCTGGCCTGCGCCTACCTTAAGGCCGAGCCCCGGCAACTGGCCGGGCCCGGCACCGGTCTCGATGCCGCCGGGGTCCGCCACAAGGCCGCGGTGCTGGGCCGGGCCCTGGCCCGGCATGCCGCGGTGGTGGCCGCCGCCCCGGATCAGCCCAAAGCCGGCAATCAGGGCCCGGCCCTGGCGGTTTTGCGCTGTCTGGGCGGCTTTGAAATCGCCGCCCTGGCCGGGGCCTATCTGCGCTGCGCCCAGCGAGGATTGCCGGTGCTGATCGACGGTTTTATCAGTTCCACCGCCGCTTTAACGGCTTTGCGCCTCCAACCGGCGGCCGCCCCCTGGTTGATCTATGCCCATGTTTCCGCCGAACCGGGCCATCGCCAGGTCCTGGCCGCCCTCCAGGCCGAGCCCCTGCTCGATCTCGGCATGCGTCTGGGCGAGGGCAGCGGCGCGGCGGTGGCGGTGCCCCTGCTGCGTCTGGCCTGCGCGCTGCATGGCGAGATGGCCACCTTTGACGAAGCCATGGTTTCCGGCCGGGTTTGAACCGGGGCCGCCGGGCCCTTGGCCCTGGCGCCGGGTTAGTGCGCTTGCCCCTTGTTCCCGGCCGGCTGAGTTGACCAATTACAGGAGCTTGACGGTGCTGAAATTTTCTCCCCGCTACGCCCACGTGCTGCTGGCTTTTTTCACTTCCCTGATGATGTCGCTGCTGATGTCGGGGATCATTACCCTGCTCAATCTCGGGCTGGTGGACGATTTTATCCGCCGCTGGCTGACCGCCTTCGTCAGCGCCTTCGTCGTGGCCTTTCCCTCCATTCTCCTGGTCTTGCCGGTGGCGCGGAGGATCGTCACCCACCTCATCGAACCAGAGCGGTAAACGTCCAGTAGCACCGCATCTTGGCGCGATCAGCCCCGGTGATATAGCGCTGCTATAATCCCCGGGACTGCTTGCGCCAATCTGCGGCACTTCTGAACGTTTACTTCCCTTGCCATAGTTTGCCATTTTGCTTGCTTTCTTTTTGCATGGTTTTTCTGCGACAATTTGTCGCATTGTGGGGGTAGGGGCGCGCTTTTATAGTGGGGGTGGTATATTGCTACTTTGTGGCGGGGCCTGGCGGGCGGGGTTTGGTGGCCGGCGAGGCGACTTGCTTTGCGAAATGACAACACCGGAGGAGAGATTGCGATGGATAAGGTTAGCGAAGGAATGAATCGCCGCCAGGTTTTGCAGGTGCTGGGACTGAGCGCTGTGGCCGGGGTGGTTTTGCTGCGGCCGGCACTGGCGGGGGCGGCCGCAACCGACGGGACTCCCCTGCAGTTCATGCCCAAGACCGCGCCCGATCCCGCTCCCCTGGAAAACGAACTGGCCAAGTACCCCAAGTGCCCCTATTGCGGGATGGACCGGCGCCAGTGGCAGCACAGCCGCCACCTGATCCATTACGAGGACGAACTGGTGGATGCAACCTGTTCGCTGCGTTGCGCCTCCCTGAGCCTGGCCTTGAATATTGACCGCGGTCCCAAGGCGATTTATGCCGCCGATTTCGGGGCTGCTGACGAGATCAAACCCCTGGTGGAGGTGGAGCAGGCCAGCTATCTGATCGGCTCCGACCTGCCGGCGACCATGAGTCGGACCAGCAAGATGGCCTTCGCCTCGGCAGAGGCAGCTCAAGCCGCCGCCCGGGAGCATGGCGGGGAAATCGGCGACTTCGACGCGGCCCTGCGCCAGGCCTATCTTGACCAGGCCGAAGACGCGGTGATGATCCGCCAACGGCGGGCCGCCCGGCGGCGGCGGCAGGTGAACGGCCATCATCACGGCCACTGAAAAACCACCGCATAGCCGCTGGCCGGCGAATTTTTACCTAAAATGTTGACAGTTCGCCGGTCGGCGGTTTATTTTCCTCCTTGTGTAACACGAATTTTAAATTGATAACAAGGAGGACGACATGAAAGAGTGGTGGCGGTGGTTGGGACGACAAGGGCTGGTTGGCGGGCTTATCCTGGGGTTGGGGCTGCTGGGTTCGGGCGGCGCGGCTCTGGCCGGCTCCGGCCAACTGCAGTTTTACGCCAACGGCGAAGAGCTGATCACCGAAGGCTTTCTCGCCCCCAAGTTGAGCAAGGACGGCTGGCAGCTTACCTTCAGCCACGCCTATGTTACCCTGGCCGAGATCACCGCCTATCAGACCTCCCCTCCTTACGACGCCCAGGCGGGCGGCGATATTTCCGCCACCCGGCAAGTTGCCCTGGCCGGCCCGCTGACCGTCGATCTGGCCGCCGGCAGCCCCGAGGAGCCGCCGGTGCCGGTGGGCGAGGCCGTTGCCGCCCCGGCCGGGCATTACAATGCCATTTCCTGGCGGATGCCGGTGGCGGCGACTGGCCCGGCCGCCGGCTATTCCCTGCTGCTGATCGGCCGGGCCGAGAAGGAGGGCCGCCAGGGGGATTTCCGGCTGGGCAGCCGGGAAGAGCTGCGCTATCAATGCGGCGAGTTTGTCGGTGATGAGCGCAAAGGCTTTGTCGTGGCCGGAGGCCGGGCCGACCTGGAGATGACCTTCCATTTTGATCATATTTTCGGCCGGGCCGACAAGGACGCCGCCGACCCCATGAACCTCGAGGCCCTCGGTTTCGCGCCTTTTGCCGCCGGCGGGGCGCATGATCTCTCCCTGCGCGGCGTGCATCTGGGCCATGCCGGCGAAGGCCACTGCCGGTAAACGCGCGCCAGCACCGCATCTTGGCGCGATCAGTCCACCCGGCATACCTAGGTATGGCCGGGAGGCCTGCTTGCGCCAACCTGCGGCACTGGCGCGCGTTTACCTCTTGGTTGCAGGGGTTACCGTGTTTGATAGATAATAGATTGCCTTTATTGTGATGGGGCAGGTTTTACTTTTTAGTTGGCCGGAAGTCAGCTGACAGGAGGTTTTTTTGATGGGTGTTTGGGTTGCTTGGCTGGGCGGGTTTTTCTGGTCGGGGCTGGTGGGGCTGGTTGGCCTGGGTTGGGCGCTGCTGCTGCCGGCGGCGGCGGCGGCCCACGGGGCCCTGGTGGAATATCGCCCGGCTCCGGGGGTGGTGGTGCAGGCCCTTTATGATACCGGTCAGCCCATGGCCGGAGCCCAAATCACCGTGTTCGCCCCGGATAACCCGGCCCGGCCCTGGCTTGCCGGCACCGCCGACGACCAGGGCCGCTTCGCTTTTGTCCCCGATCTGGAGCTGCCCGGCGCCTGGGCGGTGCAGGCCCGGTTGGCCGGGCATGGCGCCATGGCCCATATTGATCTTGCCACGACCGAGCCGGGGGCGGAGGTTGCGGTCGCCCCCGGGGCCCCCGGGACCGGGCAGCGCTGGATCATGGCCCTGGCCGTGATTTGGGGCTTTATCGGCACCGCCCTCTTTTTTGCCCGGCGCAAGGACCGCGTTTAGCGGAGAATCGCCAGGGCGGCCTCGTAATCCGGTTCGTTCTGGATTTCCGGCACCAGCTGGCGGTAAATCACCTTCCCCTTTTCGTCGATTACCACTACCGAGCGGGCCAGCAGGCCGGCCAGGGGGCCGTCGCTGATTCTCACCCCGTAGCGTTCCCCGAAATCCAGGTTGCGCAGTTCGGAAACGGAGATGACCCGGTCCAGGCCCTCGGCCCCGCAGAAGCGGGCCTGGGCGAAGGGCAGATCGCGGGAAACGCAGAGACAGACGGCGTTGGCGACCTTGTCGATCTCGGCGTTGAAGCGGCGGACGCTGGTGGCGCAGGTGCCGGTGTCCACGCTGAGAAAGATGTTGAGGACGATCCTTTGGCCGGCGAAGTCCTTGAGGCTGACATCGCTGAGGTCGTTTTTGGTCAGCAGAAAATCCGGGGCGGGACTGCCGATTGCCGGCAGCTCGCCACTGGTGTGGACGGGTTTTCCTCCCGCGGTGATTTCAGCCATTGCTGGTTCCTCCCTGGGTTTGATCAGGGCTCCGGAACCGGATCGGCCCGGTCCCGGAGCCCGATTTTTACGGTATGGGGCTGTCCCCGCCGGCCGACGGGTCTACTCTTTGGCCGCCACGGTGACGCTCCGGCTGACCATATCCACCACCGGCAGGTCCGGCATCTCGGTGAGGCCGTAGATCTCGGCCAGGTCCATATCCTCGGGCACCGCCGCCAGCAGGGCGTGGGCCACCTTCTGGTCGGCCTGGCGGTAGCGCAGGGTCGCCTCGGCGGTCAGGGGGCCTGTCGCCTGGCCGGCGGTCACCCCGTAATAGACATCGCGGTAGCCCCGGGGCGGGATCGTGTCGTGGCGGGAAAAGGCGATCACCTCCCAGGGATCGAGGGCGAAATGAAAGCCCTCGCCCATTCCCTCGGAGTTGAATTTGCGGGCGTTGGCCGGCAGGTCGCCCTTTTCATCCACCGTGCCGGTGGTCATGACCACGTTGCCCTGGGCGTCCTTGACCGTCAATTCCAGCCAGACCTGGCGGATATTGGTCAGGGAGGTGGGCAGGTTGTGGCCGGCCCGGATATTTTTCACCCGGACCCGCAGTTCGGCCAATTGTTCATCCCGGTAAAGCGGGGTGATTTCCAGGTCGGCGGCGGCCTGGAGCCGGGCCACCGCCATCTCGAACTTGTTGCGGGCGTTGGCGGCCAGTTTCTGGTCGCCTTTTTTCAGCGCGGCCTGTTCCACCAGGGCGTAAACCAGGAAATTGGCCCCGTTGAAATAGTGGCGGTACTCGCCCCGTTGGGGCTTCTGGAAGGTATCGGCCGAGCGCAAAAAGGTTTCGCTGTCCACCATGTGACAATCCTGGCAGTGGATGCCCTTGACCTGGTAAGGCCCGTCCTTCCATTCCCGGTAGGTGGCTTCCAGCGGGGTATGGGTCCGGTAGTGGTGAACCTGGTGGCAGTTGGCGCAGAGTTCGGCGGTTTTGAGCAGGGGTTGCTCGACGCATTCGTGAAAGCCGGCCCCGCAGCCGGTATTGGGCTTATAGGGCACGTATTTGGTCCGGACCGGACCGGTCTCGCCGTCCCGGCCGGGGGACAAAATCAGGGAGCCATTTTCCGGTTGCCGGTAGGGGGTTTCCCAGCCGCTGTGGCCGCTGACCGAATGGCAGATATCGCAGGAAACTCCAGCCAGAGCCATGTCGCTGAGGCCGCTGATTCCCGCCCCCGTGACCTCGCCGGTCACCAGCCCGGCCGGGGTATGGCAGCCGATGCACTGTTTGGCGACCTCCGGGCCCACCGCCTCCAGGGCTTTTACCAGTTCGCCCTGGTAAACCGGATCGTGCCAGGACAGGGCGTGCATGGAGGCGGTCCATTCTTCATACTGGATGGGGTGGCAGCCGGCGCAGACTTGTGGCGGGGTGAAAGAGGCCCCGCTTTCCTGGTAGCGCAGCAGGGAGGGGGCGTAGGGGAAAAGTTCCGGGTCGGGCTTTTCCATGGCGGTGCCGATCCCGGTGAAGAGAAATGGCGCCAGCAACAGGCCGCCGAGGGCTCCAGCCAACACGATGCATCTTTTCACGTTCATGTCTCTCCTCCTTTGGCTAAAAAATTAAAACCTTGTTTCCAGGATAGCAGTTGGCTGCCCGGAACTCAACGGCAAGCAGGATGATAAAAAGGGAAGGGGTGGACAAGGGGCCGGCCCCTTGGTTAAGGTGGGCGGCGCGACCATGCCGGAACTGCCTTGTTGCCCAGCGAGAGGAGAAACAGACCATTGCCTGATAAGCGCCGCACCGGGGCCGGAAGCGTGGCCCCGACCCGCCATCCTCGTCCGGAACAGGACTCCCGAACCGCCCTGGTCGACGAGCCGCCGGGGTTGTGCCCGGTTTGCCGGGCCGGGGGGCCGCAGCCCTTTTTGAGCGTCGGCGATCGCGACTACCGGCGCTGCCCGACCTGCGCCGCGACCTTGCTCGAGCCCGGCCAGCGCCCGGGGCCGGCGTTGGAATACCGCCATTATCTGCAGCATGAGAATGATCCCGCCGATCCCGCTTACCGCCGTTTTCTGGCCCGGCTGGCCGAGCCCCTGCTGCTCCGGCTGGCCCCGGGGGCGCGGGGGCTCGATTACGGCTGCGGTCCCGGCCCGGCCCTGGCGGCGATGCTGGCCGAAGCGGGCCACCCGACGGCGCTCTACGATCCCTTTTTTTGCCCCGATCCCGCCCCGCTGGAGCAAACCTACGACTTCATCACCTGCACGGAAGCAATCGAACACTTTCATCGGCCCGCTGCCGAGTTCGATCGTTTGGGCCAACTGCTGCGACCCGGCGGCTGGCTGGCGGTGATGACCTGCTTCCAGACCGACGACGCCCGCTTTGCCGTCTGGCACTACCGCCAGGATCCCACCCATGTCGTTTTTTATCGCGAAGCCACCCTGCGGTTGCTGGCGGCCCAGCGCGGCTGGAGCTGCGAGATTCCCGCCAAGGACGTGGCCCTGATGCGCAAACCGGCGACCGGCGAAGCCGGGGTTGACAAGGGGATTGGGGAGCTCGCTTGACACTGTCGGGGAGGCGCGATATTTTGAGATAGGAAGCCGACACCGGCTTTTGCCGGCCGGCAGTTGATCTCCGCGACCCGGGGCGAACTCTGGTCCGCCGCAGCCGGGACCCCGGCAAAGAACGACAAGGGAGGACGGTTATGAAGAAGAGCAGCTGGTTTTTAACCTTGATGTTGAGCGCCGCGCTGCTGCTGGCCGGCCTGGTGGTCGGTGAGCGCCCGGCCGCCGCCCAGGAGGCCGGCTTGGAGGAGCAGATCTTCGGCAGCCAGATCATGACCTACGGAGAACGGATGGAATACCGCAACCGCCTCCGGGCCGCTGAAACCGAAGAGGAACGGCAGCGCATCCGCAGCGAGCATCACGAGCGCATGCTGCAACGGGCCCGGGAGCGGCACATGAACCTGCCCGAAGCAGTTCCGACCGAACCCGGCCGCGGCCTGCGCCGGGATGATCCTCCCGGCAGGGGACTCGGCCGGGAAACTCCTCCGGGCCGCGGCCTTGGTCCCGATGGGGAAGGTCCCCCGGGGCGGGGCGGCCGCTACGGGCGCTGATTATCCGGCTGGTCATTTAAGCAGGATCTGCAAGCGACCCTCTCCTGAACGAATGGAAGCTTGACCCGGCGGCGGCCCGAACGGGGGCCGAGCCGGCTTAAGTCCAGTATCACCGCAGGTTTGCCGGATGTTGTCCCGGCCCGGCAGGAAACTCTGTAATGGCCGGGCCGGCGCAAAAACCTGCGGTGGTGCTGGATTTTTTGCTGTCCGGGCCACCCCCTTTAAGGATAGAAATGACGACCAAAAAGAAATTTTACGCGGTAGCCGCGGGCCGGGTGCCGGGAATTTACGACAACTGGCCCCAGGCCAAAGCCCAGGTTGACGGTTTTGCCGGCGCCCGCTACAAGGGCTTTGCCGACCG
>NZ_JBIPKI010000042.1:0-23197 GCF_044068515.1 Desulfurivibrio nitratireducens | reverse complement strand
CGGCTGGATCGTCGAGCCCGGCAAAGGCCGGCCGCTGGATGAGGTGATGGCGGTTTTCATGGCCGCCCCGGCGACCTATACCCGCGAGGACGTGGTGGAAATCCACTGCCATGGCGGTTACGTGGTGCTGCGGGAAATTCTGGCCTTGATTCTGGCCGAGGAAGGGGTGCGGGCGGCCGAGCCCGGTGAATTCACCAAGCGGGCCTTTCTCAATGGCCGCATCGACCTGACCCGGGCCGAGGCGGTGCTCGATCTGCTCAACGCCGGCACTCGCGAGGGACTCAACCTGGCCCTGGCCCAGTTGCAGGGCGGACTCCAGCAGCGGGTGGAGCAGGTCCGCGAGGTCCTGTTGGAGCTGCTGGCGGTGGTCGAGGTGGCCATCGACTTCCCCGACGAGGACGGGGAAATCATCGCCAGCCGGGCTATGGGAGAGCGGCTGGCCGCCGAGGTCAGCGCCCCCCTGCGGGAACTGCTGGCCGGCGCCCGCCAGGGCCGGATTTTTCGCGAGGGCGCGGCGGTGGTCATCCTCGGCCGGCCCAACGTGGGCAAGTCCAGCCTGCTCAACGCCCTGCTCCGCGAGGAGCGGGCCATCGTCACCGCCATTCCCGGCACCACCAGGGACACCATCGAGGAGTGCCTCAACATCCACGGCATGCCCCTGCGGATCATCGATACCGCCGGGATCCGCGAAACCAGCGAAACGGTGGAGGAGATCGGCATCGAACGTTCCCGCCGCCGGGTGGCGGACGCCGACCTGGTGCTGCTGCTGGTGGAGGCCGGCGCCGCCGCAGGCCCGGAAGATTTGGCCCTGCGGGCCAGCGTGGGGGATAAGAAAGTACTGGTGGTGGTCAACAAGCTTGATCTGCTGGCCGAGCCGGCTTCAGGTCCGGTCGGGGCCGCCGACCAGGCCCTGGCCGACTGGCGCGCCCGGTTGCCCGGGTTGCCCCTGGTGGGGATTTCGGCCCGCACCGGGGCCGGCCTCAAGGAACTGGAAGACGCCATCTTTCGGGCCATCAGCGGTGGCGAGCCCCGGGACCCCGGCTTTGCCTGCGTGCCCAACGCCCGCCACGAAGCCGCCCTGGTCCGGGCCCTGGCGGCCGCCGAACGCCTGGCCGCCGGCTTTAAGGCCGACTTGGCCCCGGAACTGCTGGCAGTGGAACTGCAGACAGCGCTGGGTTATCTCGGGGAGATTGTCGGGGCCACCAGCAACGAGGATTTGCTGGACAGCATTTTTTCCCGCTTCTGCATCGGCAAGTGAGACAAGCTGGTTGGAACCGGGCCCTGTGGCGACGGTAAGGCGAAAGCAACCGGCTGCAAGAGCCGCCAGTCGGCGGCCCGGTGTTCAGGGGCGCAGACCAGTGAGACAAGCTTGCTGGAACCGGGCCCTGCGGCGACGGTAAGGCTGAAGCAACAAGTCACCAGCGGGGGACAGGCGACAGTCCGGCGGCCGGGGGCGCCGACCGGGAAGACAAATTGAGCCGGCAACCGCCCCCGCTGCCCGGGGGCGGCGGGGCTCAGTTGGCGGGGGAAAACTGGCTTTTGTCGGCCCCGCAGATCGGGCAGCTCCAGCTATCCGGCACATCGGCAAAGGCGGTACCCGGTTCGACCCCGTTGGGGGGATCGCCGGCTTCCGGATCGTAGATATAACCACAGACATCGCATTCGTACTTTTGCATGGGTCAGCCCTCCGCTTGACTTAGGGCGGCCGCCTTTAACGGCAGGCGCCTGATTTATTGCCGGACCGGCCGGGTTGGGGCCGGCTCCATTTCGTTCCTGAATCATCAGGGTTCCTTGTTATGATGAGGCAAGGGGCCCGGGGTCGTCAAGCAGTTTATCTTTTTGCCGCTTGCCCGCTTTGTTCCCTTGCCATTGCCGCCGGGTGGGCTATGCTGGGGAGCGACGGCGGCAGGACTTCAACCGGGCCGGCGGGGAAAGGGAGAGCAAGCAGGGAGCGCGCAATAAACCATGGACAAGGAAATGCTTTTCAGCCCGGCGGCCATCGCCGCCCGGGTCAAGGAGCTGGGTCAAACGATCTCCGCCGATTACCAGGGCCGGGAGCTGTTGCTGGTGGGGATCCTGAACGGGGCCTTTATCTTTGCCGCCGATCTGGCCCGGCAAATCACGGTGCCCCTCAAGGTGGATTTCGTCCGGGCGGCCAGCTACGGCCAGGGTTCCTCTACTTCCGGCCGGGTGCGGCTGAGCAAGGACGTGGAACTGCCCCTGGCCGGTCGCCACGTCCTGCTGGTGGAGGATATCGTCGACAGCGGCCTGACCCTGGCCCGGCTCAGGGATCTTTTCCTGGCCCGGGAAGTGGCCTCCCTGCGGGTCTGCGCCCTGATCGACAAACAGCAACGCCGCCTGGTGGAAGTCCCGGTCGATTACCCCGGCTTCTTGGTCGAGCGCGGCTTTCTGGTCGGCTACGGCCTTGATTACGCCGAACAGTATCGCCAGTACCCCGCCATCTACCGGGTCCGGGAGGAACGCCTGGCCAAATGACCGAAGACAACCTCTCCGAGAAGGACCGGGCCTACGTCTGGCACCCCTTTACCCAGATGCATGACTACGCCCATCGCGACCTGCTGCTGATCGACCGGGCCGAGGGCCTGCTGCTCTTTGACCGCCGGGGCCGGGCCTACTTCGACACCATTTCCTCCTGGTGGTGCATCGTCCACGGTCATAATCATCCCACCCTCAAGCGCTTTGTCCGTGAGCAACTGGAACGGCTGGACCAGGTCCTGCTGGCCGGGGTCAGCCACGAACCGGTGATCCGCCTGGCCGAAAAACTGGTGGAGCTGACCCCAGCCAAGCTGACCAAGGTGTTCTATTCCGACAACGGCTCCACCGCCTGCGAAGTGGCGGTCAAGATGTCGCTGCAGTACTGGCTCCAGCGGGGCTGGCCCGAACGGCGGGAGTTGGTGGGCCTGGAGCGGGGCTACCATGGCGACACCATCGGCACCATGAGCCTGGGCGGAGTGCCGGAGTTTCACCAGGCCTTCGCCCACCTGATGTTCCCCTCCCATCGGGTGCCGCCCCCATACTGCTATCGCTGCCCGGCGGGGATGGCGCCGCCGCCGGCCGAGCTCATCGGCCCTTCGGCGTCCGGCCCGGAGCTGCCCAAGCTGCCCTGCGACTGCCGCTGCCTGGAGCCCCTGGCCGACCTGCTGGACCAGCGGGGCGACCGGATCGCCGCCTTTATCCTGGAGCCCCGGCTGCTGGCGGCGGGGGGGATGATCGTCTATCCGCCCCAGTGGCTGGCCCGGGCCGCCGCCCTGGCCCGCCACTACGGGGTTCACCTGATTTTCGACGAGGTGGCCACCGGCTTCGGCCGCACCGGCACCATGTTCGCCCTGGAATCGGCCGGGGTGAGCCCGGATTTTCTCTGTTTATCCAAGGGCCTGACCGGGGGGATGCTGCCCATGGCGGTCACCATGACCACCGACGAAATTTACCAGGCCTTCTACGCCGACTACGCCCAGAACAAGACCTTTTTCCACGGCCACACCTTTTCCGGCAACCCCCTGGCGGCCGCGGCGGCCCTGGGATCCCTGGAGGTTTTCGAGCAGGAGCAGACCATGGCCGGCCTGCCGGCCAAAATCCGCCACCTGGACCAGTGCCTGGAAAGGTTCCGCGAGCTGCCCTGGGTGGGCGACCTGCGCCGCCTCGGCATGATCGCCGCCCTGGAACTGGTGGAAGACCGGGAAACCAAGCGCCCCTTCCCCCCCGCCAAACGGGTGGGCTGGCCCATCTACCTGGCCGGTCTCAAGGAAGGCCTGCTGCTGCGCCCCCTGGGCAACATTGTTTACTTATGGCTTCCCCTCTCGGCCACCCCGGAGGAAATCACCGAAATCACCGAAAGAATGTGGCGAGTCCTCAGCAATCCGGCTAACATCAGCAAATAAACTAAGCGCAAGGAACCGAAGTTTAAGCCAGAAGAACAACGCATAAAATAAGTGCATCACCCACTGCCCGTATAGGAAAACAGCCGGCAGTGCCGTAGATTTGGGCAAGCGGAGAGGCGCCGCATAGCCCGGCTATGCAAGCCGAACCGATCGCCCAAAGATGCGGTGCTGCTGCGAATAGAAAAGCGCAAGTAACCGAAGTTTAAATCAGAATAACAAGCATAGAAAAAAGTACATCACCCACCGCCCGTAGGGAAAACAGGCAGCAGTGCCGCAGATTTGGGCAAGCGGAGAGGCGCCGCATAGCCCAAGCTATGCAAGCCGAACCGATCGCCCAAAGATGCGGTGCTGCTGCCTGTTTTCCAAAGGCGCCTGTAGCTCAGCTGGATAGAGCACCGGCCTTCGAAGCCGGGAGTCGGGGGTTCGAATCCCTCCGGGCGCGCCAGAACAAAAAAAGCGCAAGCAAACCAAAATAACGGCTTGTTTGCGCTTCCTTCTTTTCCCGGTGACCAGATTGTCCCGCCCCAGTTCCAACCCCGGCCGCCGAGAATCATCCGGTCGACGGGCGACGGATAAAACAGAACCCCTTAATCTCCATCGCCCGGTTCCAGTTTTTTCCGCAGGGTGTTGCGGGAAATGCCAAGCAGGCGGGCGCTCTGGACCTGGTTGCCGGCCGTAACCTCCAGGGCCTTTCTGACCATTTCCCGTTCAAACATGCCAATGACTTCCTGGAAGCGATCCTGGCAATTGTTGCTGAACATGGTCTGAGCCAATTGCCGTACCGCCAGCTCAACCGGTTCAGAGGAATGCTGGTCGTGGAGCAGCAAAGGCTTGCATTTCAGCGAGAGGTGTTCGCCGGGGCAGTAAAGCACGGCTTCCTGGATGGTGTTGGCCAACTCCCTTATATTGCCGGGCCAGGGATGTTTTTCCAGTTCAGCCAGGGCCTCGGCGGTGACCCCCTTGACATTCTTGCCGAATTTGCGGTTGTAGAGGCCGATGAAATAGGCGACCAGTTCCTTGAGATCCTCGAGCCTTTCCCGCAGGGGCGGCAGTTCGATATTAACTACGTTTAGCCGATAATAAAGATCCTCGCGAAACTTGCCGTGCGTCACCATTTCCTCGAGATTGCGGTGGGTGGCGGCAATGATCCGCACGTCGGTCAGGATGGTTTCGCTCCCCCCCAGCCGCTCAAAGCCGCCATGCTCCAGGATGCGCAACAGTTTGGCCTGCAGTTCCAGGGGCATGTCGCCGATCTCGTCCAGAAAAATGGTGCCGCGATCGCACTGTTCGAATTTACCGATTCTCTTGTGGTCGGCCCCGGTGAAAGCGCCCCGTTCGTAGCCGAACAGCTCGCTTTCCAGCAGGTACTGGGGAATGGCCGCGCAGTTGAGGGCCAGGAATTTTTGCCGGGCCCGTTTGCTGTGGTGAAAGATCGCCCGGGCGATCAGTTCCTTGCCGGTCCCGCTTTCGCCCTTGATCAGGACGGTGGCGTCGGCCGGAGCCACCTGGCCGATCTGTTTGTACACCGCCAGCATCTGGGGGCTCCGGCCGATGACCCGTTCGGTGCCGTCAGCTTCGGCTTGCTCGAAGGTGACCGTTTTGGTCAGCAGTTCGCGGTTTTGCAGGGCTTCATGGACTCGGGCCAGCAGCTCCTCGTTGTCAAAGGGCTTGGCCAGATAATCGAAGGCCCCCAGCTTGGTAGCGGCAATCGCCTTGTCGATGGTGCTGTAGGCGGTCATCATGATGACCGGCAACTGGGGTTGCGCGTCCTTGATCATTTCCAGGGCCGTCAAGCCGTCCATGGTGGGCATACGCACATCCATGAGCACCAGGTCGAGCGGCTGCTTCCTCACCGCGGCCAGCGCCTCGGAACCGTCGGCGGCGGTTTCCACCTGGTAACCGGCCATTTGCAGCAGGCGCTTGAGGGAATAGACCACCGTCGACTGATCGTCGACCACCAGAATCGTGTTCATGGGTGCACCGCCAGTTTGAGGGTGAAGGTCGTGCCGGCCGGCCCGGTAACAAAGGAGACGGTTCCGTTGTGAAGCTGGGCGATATTGTAAACGATGCCCAGGCCCAAGCCGGTGCCTTCGGTTTTGGTGGTGAAAAAGGGATCGAAAACCTTGTGCCTGATCGCTTCGGGAATGCCGCCGCCGGTATCCCGGATGCTGATTTCCACCTGATCTTCCAGCCGGCGGCTGCTCATGGTGAGTTGGCCGCCGGCGGGCATGGCCTCGATGGCATTCATTACCAGGTTCAGCAGGGCCTGCCGGATCATGGCGCTGTCGCCTTTCAACGGCGGCAGTTTAGCCAGTTCCAGCACTGCTTCGATCTGCTGATTCTTGAGCTGGAACTGTACCAGGCGCAAGATCTGCTTCAGGATCGCATTGGGATAGATTTCGCTGGACTGAAAATTTTCGCTGCGGGCGAAACCGAGGAATTTGGTCACCAGTTCGTCCATCTGGTTGACGGCCACCAGGACCATCTCGATATCTTCCCGGTTGACTTCGGGCTGATTGCGGAAGGCCTGGAACAGGGCCTTGATGGAAGTGAGGGGATTTCTGATTTCATGGGCCAGGCCGGCGGAAAGGCGGCCAAGGGCGGTCAGTTTTTCCGCCTGCAGCATCTGGCGGTAGGTTTCCTCGGTCTTTTCCCGCGATTCCTTCAGCTTGACGGAAAGCATGTTGAAGGTTTCCGCCAATTCGCCGACCTCGTTGCGGGCATTGACCTGGATCCGGCGGCCGAATTCCCCCCGGGAGAGGGAGTGGGTGAAGGCAACCAGGATTTCCAGCGGCTTGGTGACATGGCGGCTCAGGGTGAGGGAGAGCACGCAGCCGATGCCCAGAACCAGGGCCATGATCGCCATCACCACATTGCGGATTTTAGCCAGGGTAGGGGCCAGCCGTTCCTCGTTCAGGCCGACGTGCAACTCCGGGCTCATGCCGTCGAAGATCCGGATGCCGATCTCCCTGATCAGGCCTCTTTCGGTATCAAGCAGGCGGATGGCCGGAGATTGGCCGCCGACGACCGGGTTCCAGGTCAGCATCTCCGGAGGATGGCCATCAGGGAAAGTGTGCAGGAGAATTTGCCCTTCCTGGCCGGTGATAAAAACATATTCGATATTATGCTCGGTGTTCATCAATTCGCGGGTGGCTTCCTCAAGATCGTAGCGGTCTTCCAGCAGGGTGGCCACCGCGATGCGGTCGGCGAAATTGCCGGCTATGGAAACGCCTTGAATGGTCAGCTCGTTGCGAATGGCGTCGATGACCACGTTGCGGATGGCCAGGCCCACCAGAATGCCAAGGCAGAGAACCAGCAGAATGTTGAGCAAGAAGATTTTGAGCCAGAGTTTCATGGCGGCCGTAGCTCAGCGGGCCGCGGCCGGCCCGCCCTCGGGCTTGACCAGGTAGAGTTGGACCAACTCCTCAATTTCCCGCAGGGAGTTGGGTTGATACTCGACAAAACCATTGGGCATTTCGGTGCGGTTCCAGTTGACCAGCAGCTCGCCATGGATGCCGGTGGGGTCCAGGGCCAGCAGAGCCTCCTTGATCCTGGCCAGGGCTTGCGGGTCCAGGTCCGGATTGTAGCAGATCAGGCTGCTGGGGTAGGGTTTTGAGGTGGCCAGGATTCTGATCCGGCCTTCGGCGGCCAGGCGCAGGGCCAGGCTGTCCTGGATCGCTCCGGCGTCATAGTCGCCGCTCAGGACCGCCTTGACCGTGTTGGCGTGGGAACCGGTGAAGACATGAAAGCGCAGCTCTTCCAGGGAAACGCCGGCATCATCCAGCATTTTGCGGGGAATTGCATGTCCCTGGGTGGAGAAGTAGTCGCCGAAGGCGAAGGCCTGGTCTTTGAGGTCCTCCAGCCGCCGGAGCGGACTGTCGGTTCGGGTGAAGATTACCGCCCGGTACTCCGGCTTATTTTCATGGTTCAGGCCCATTACCAGGCAGCCGATCCCGTACTTTGCCTTGGCGATCACGCAATTGACCGGCCCCATGGCGGCCAGTCCAACCCGGCCGTGGCCGAGGTTGTCGACGGTATCCTCGTATTTTTCGGTGAACTTCAGCGCAAATTTCAGGCCGGTTCGCTGTTCGAGATAGTTGAGAAAGGGCTGGTAAAGGCTGACATCTTCCTTGGGGTTCAGGCGGGGGTCAAAGCCGAAGCGCAGGGAATCGCCGGGGAGCTCGCGGATCACCGGGGCATCAGCGGCCGGGTCTCTTTTGTCCAGGCTTACCTTGAGGGGGGCTTCCTGCTGGTCGCCGCAGCCCAGGAGCAGGAAGGAGAGAATGAGGGGCAACAACCGGACCAGACGGTGGCAGGTTCGCTTGGGCCAAAACATCGGTTGTTCCCCCCGTTCATTTATTCCTCCGCCAGGGCCGTCTGGGCAATGCCGATCACCACGCCCCGGAGCAGGCAGGCCGCCCCGCGGAAAAAATCTTCCCCGGTCGCGGCCAGGACATTTTCCGCGAAGGCGGGAGCCCATTTTTGCAGGTGGTGGGCCATGAAATCATCCCTTCTTTGCAGCAGAGCGCCGGCCTGGGCGACTTCCCCCGCAGTGGCGGCGGCCAGGGCCTGGTCAGTAAGATGATATAAGTATTCGAGTTCGATGGCAATATGATCGTCGGGCATCTGGTAAAGTTTCTTTACCACCAGCCCGTCTTCCAGGTATTTTTTGCGAACCGCGAGGGTCTCATCGGTCATCAGCGACCGGTTTTCGGAGAGGTAGCAGGAGGCGTAGGGCACAGCCGGTATCTGTTTAGGCCCGATGAAGAGGCGGGTATATTCGATGGCCAGCTCTTCCTGCCAGTTTTCGAGTCGGTTGGTGTTAATTTGCACCGCCTTCGTTAACAGGGCCAGGCCTCGACCGATTTCCTCGTCGGCCTCATCCGCGGCGGGGGCGCTGAGCAAGGCGATTTCGTCGAGCAGTTCCCGGTTCGGCTCCCGGTAAAACAGCCGGACCAGGAGGCGAAACAACAGGGCTTCTTCGCGTAATTCTTCGTGCATGGTCTCTCCTTGGGGGCAGGTGTGGCAAAACAAAAAGGGGCGGCGGCCGGCGCAACAGGCTGCTTTGCGCCGGCCGTCTCCGTCTTCAGGGTAATATCACGAAAATCAGGCCTTCTTGATCCGCAAGAGCATGTCCGCGTAGGCGGGTTGCCCCATGATCGGACTCAGCGCCTCGGGGTCGATCAGCTCGTTGCAGTCCGGGGTGTAGTCCTTGCTCTTGAAGGCCACCCCGAGACCGGGGCTGAAGCGCCCCCCGGACCCGAAGGCAATCTTGATCACCCCCGGCCGCATCCCGCCCGAGGCGAAGATTTTCCCTTTGGTGGATTTGCCCAAGGGGTTCTCCGCCACCACCAGGTCGCCGTTTTTCAGCTCCAGCTTCTTGGCGTCCTCATCGTTCATCCAGATGGTGCCCACCGAGAAGGTGTTGGCCTTGAACTTGGTGGCAACCGGCTTAATCGGGCCCTCTGGGCCGGGTACCGACTCCGCTACCTCGTGCTCAAATTCCTCGTTCATCGGCAGCCACAAACCTTCGGCCTTCAACTCGCCCAGCCACGGCACCATCTGGGTGCCGGTCATGGAATGATGGATCCGGCCGGTGATGAGCTGGAACGGGTAATCCTTGGCGTACTTTTTGTATTCGGGGTTGGTGTGCGGATTCCACACGGTTTCGAACCAGTAAAAGGTTGCCGGAAATTTATTGAAGCCGATTCTCTTCAGCCCGTAGGGAACTTCGCCGCCTGCCTCTTCCAGCAATTTGTTGTAACCGGCGTAACGACCGGCTCGTTTGCCGTCCACCTCGTAATCCCACTTGAATTCGATGAGCCTGGAGTTGGTGGGGGGCCAGATTTTGTGGGGTTCGTCCTTGTCAACCCACTTGTAACGGTGCCAACTCATGGGCCAGACCGCGACGCCGTTGTTTTTCCGCATCCAGGCCGGGGTCACCTGTTCGCCCACCACCTCTTTTTTGTCGTGATTGACCTTGGCATCGCCTTTTTCCAGGGAATCGGGGGTGCCGCGCAGGATATAGCCCTCCGGATACCGGGGATAGGGCAGCGGGGTGCCGATGTTGGGTTTGCCGGGGGTTCCCAGCACCAGATCGGTGGCGAAGGTGTCTTCGTCCTTGTAACGTCCCCAGAAATCGTCCGCCTTGATATCCCGGTCTCCCAGATCATAAAGCTTTTTGGCGATCAGGTTCATGATTTCGGTGGGGTTCTTGGATTCATGCATTGGCTTGATCACCGCGTCGCGGAGATAGCCCAGCGGCATGGGCGGATAGATGTCGGACCAGCTTACCCGCTCGGCGTAGCTGGCCTCGGGCAGGATCACGTCGGCGTAGAGGGCGCTTTCCAGGTTGAGGGTATCGATGAAAACATTGAGTTCCAGGTGGTAGTTGCCTTTGTCATCCTTGGCGGTCAGGGCCTCCCGCCACTTCCAGGTGGCCGAGCCGCTGACCACCGCATTGCCGGTCCGCAGGATGAAGGCCTTCAGGGGGTATTTGTGGCCCCGGAATGAGCCGTAGCGGATTTCCACCATTTTACCGGCAAAAAATTCAGGGTAATCGCCGACTACGTCGTCCCAGGCGGCGGGATATTTGCTGCCGTAATTGTCTTTGTGCAACTCCTGTTGCTTGCCTTCAACTTTTTTGCCGTTGATGGTCCGGGTGACGATCCGGTCTTTGAAATTACGGTTTTCGGCAAAGGAAAAGCTCCGGCCTTTGCCGCCCTTGCCCCATTTCATGATTTCGGTATCGATGACTCCGCCGGGGGCATCGAAATTGCCGGTGATCACATTGAGAGCCACTCCGAGGATCGAGCCGGGGTAGCCGTTGAAGTGATGCCCCGGTGACTGCATCCCCCAGATGAGTGCCGCCGGTTTGGTAATCCCGAAGGCGTGGGCCAGCTCAGCGATATCATCCCGGGCCACCCCGGATCGCTGGGCGGCCCATTCAAGGCTGAAATAGTTGAGGCCGTTGATCGGGTCCTTCTTTTCCCACCAGGACTTGAAGGACTCTTCGAACTCCTCCCAGCCCAGCGAATACTTTTTGAAATTCCAGTCGATATATTTTTTGTTGCTGTCCTCCTGGTTGTCGTTTTCCAGGATATAGCGCAGCATGGCGGCGAAAATGTCATTGTCGGTGCCGGGCCGGGGGGCCACCCATTTGTCGGCCAGGGCCGCGGTATTGGAGTAGCTGGGGTCGATGACGTAGTACTTGCAGCCGGTTTCGACCCGGGCGCCCACGGTGCCCCGGTTCTCATACATGATGCGGGTGGCGACAAAGGGGTTCCAGCCGCAGTAGATGATGAGTTTGGTCTTGTACGACATGTCCTTTTTCAGGCTGCCGTCGGGCTGGCGGACATAAACCGGCCGCATGAGGTCCGGCTCCCAGCGCTTGCCGCCTACCATCAATTTCGGACCATGGCGGCGGGGGGTGTCGCAGATGGCCCCGTGCTCCACGCAGTTGGGAGTACCGAAGCCGAAGCCCAGGCGCCAGTACTGATCACGGTCGGTGACGTCGCCGGAATCCATGATAATGGATTCGGCCCCATATTTCTGCTTGATTGCGTAGAGTTTCTTGCCGATGTAATCAATGGCCTCTTCCCAGGAGACTTTTTTGAACTTGCCCTCGCCCCGCTCCCCGACCCGGATCATGGGGTACTTGAGCCGTTCGGGCGAATAAATCAGCTGCTGGCCCGACGCCCCCTTGGCGCAAACGATGCCGTCGTTGAACGGAACATGGGGGTTGCCGTAGATCTTATGGACCTTGCCGTTCTTGACCCAGAATTCCAGGCCGCACTCGCTGGGGCACATCACATCGGCGCTGTATTTGATTTCGTATTTGTCCATGGTGTCCTGCATGGCCCGGGCCTCGGTGGGGCTGAGCTGCTTGAGCGACAGCAGGCCGCTTTGGGAAAGCGCGGAAGCTCCGGCAAAAACACCGCTGTATTTGAAAAATTTCCTTCTCGTTATTTTCATGGGTCAACTCCCTCTGCATTTTTGATTTATGGTCCTTTTTCCAGCCAATCGCCTGCCGGGGCGCCTACTTTTGGGCATTCATCGGTTCGATGGCTTTGGCCACCGTGCCGTCCAACTGGATGTAGTAAACCTGCGGCTTGGTCTTTTTTTCCGGATATAGGACGGTGGTGGTGTGATCCTTGATCAGTCGCGCCACCTCGCTGCCGGGATCGTTGAGATCGCCGTAGATCCTCGCCCGGCCCATGCAGTTGCGCACGCAAGCGGGCTCCAGGCCCTGGTCGAGGCGATGGTCGCAGAAGTTGCATTTGGAGATGCCCAGATCGCTGACCTTGCCCGGATGAGCCAGCTTGATATGCGGGTGGATGTAGCGGGCCCCGTAGGGACAGGCCTTGATGCACAGGTAACAGCCGATGCAGAGGGACTCGTCGGTCACCGTAATCCCGTCGGGGCGCTTATAGGTGGCGCCCTTCTGGTAACGGACGCCGTTCATGGTTGCCCACTCTCCGGCCTTGGCCATTGGGCATTGCTCAACGCACGGTGGGGTTCCCTGCTCGCCGGCGCAATGATTGCACATGGTGGGGACAAAGAGGCGCTCCGGCTTGGGGTAGGCCCCGCGGTCGAAAATATCCACCTTTGAGTTGAATTGCCCCATGGGCACGAAGTTTTCCATTTTGCAGGATACCTGGCAGGAGCCGCAGCCGACACACCTCCTCAGGTCGATCACCATCGCCCATTGCTGCTCTTTTTTTTGGGCCGCCGCCTCACGAACCGGCAACAAGGCCGCCGCGGTCGCCATTGCCGCCATCGCGCCGCCCGCCTTCAGCAGATCCCGGCGCCCCTCGTCTTTAACTTCCTTCATGTGCACTCCTCCTTTTTTGGCTTTGTCCTTCACCAACCCCCCGGAGTTTTCCCCTCGGCAGGCGTTCAGGCACAACAGTTAGGCAACCGCCGGTATCCCCGGCGGCAAACTGGCTGGTGCCTGCTTCGTTGCTCTTACACGTCGTCGCTTCCATTGCTTGGAGAGCGTGTTGATGGGGTGGACCCCCTGTTTCTTTACAGAAATTTTGCAATATATGTGCCGGGAAGGGGGAGTGGATCGGGCGGTGGATTTCCGCCAAGGAGAGATGGTCGGTAACCCCCAAAAATATTCAGGGATGGCGGTTAGTTAGTCTAGACCCTGGCAAGGTCGGCGAGCTGCATCAGCGCCCTGACCGAGGACAATTGCAGCGGTCGGGGGAGTCCGAGGTGTGCAAGGGTTGAACAGGCTCTGTGTAGATGCTGAACAGAGCGGCCGGTCCGACCCAGCTCCGCCGGGCTGATTCTATAATCTCGTTTTTTTAGTGGTTTATCTCAAGTCAGGCATGGCTTGAAAGCCTCATTCGCCCCCAATGGACCCCATATCCCGCCAGAGCCGGCTTCACCTCCCACAGGGTGTTATTTCAGCGGTTCATTGCATAGTAACTTCCTATAACTACAATCGAATATCATTATATTTAACTATTGGCCAAGCCCATTTTATTCCAGTAAAGGGTGCTTATTGGGCAAGCATTTGGATCGGGGACAGATTTGCAATCTGCCCCTTTGTAAGCTGCGGATGTGGGGGCCCGGGATGAAGTTATTTTTTTTCTGCTTACGCCGCCGGCAGGGATTCTGGGCGGCTCAGTGGTCGGCGGCTGACGGCTTGAGGGTCCGGGTGGATGGGCAGGGACATAAACAGTTGCAAGGCACGATCCTGGTCAACTGCCCGCTGTGCGGCGAGCAACACGCGTATCGGGCCGAGGAAATTTCCTGTCCCCTGGACAGCCGGCCTGAAACTGATTGAAAGCTATATATTCAACAGCCTGCGTGAGCAAGGACAGATTTGCAATCTGTCCATTTTGCACATCAACCGGCAAACTTAAAGGGCGCTAATCGTATAGCAGGCCGCAGGTTGGGGCAAGCCGCCAGGCGCCGCGTACCCCGGGTACGTGAATCTGGTTGAGTTCCCGAAGCTGCGGGGCTGCTGCACGATTACCCGGAAGGAGGAAACACATGTCACGGACGGTAAAAAATGTCTTTGCCACCGCCGCCGGCATTACCGCGGTGGGGGCGATCATCGGGGTGGTGGCGGGTTTGCTGCAGCATTACGGCAACCCGGCCAACATGGCGATCTGCGTGGCCTGTTTCGGCCGGGACATTGCCGGCTCCATCGGCCTGCACCGGGCGGCGGTGGTCCAGTACCTGAGGCCCGAGATCCTGGGCTTTGTCCTGGGGGCTTTCGCGGCGGCCCTGGCTTTCAAGGAGTTCAAGCCCAGCGGGGGCTCGGCCCCCATCACCCGGTTCGCGCTGGGGATGATCGCCATGATCGGGGCCCTGGTTTTCCTCGGTTGCCCCTGGCGGGTATTCCTGCGCTTGGCCGGCGGCGACGGCAACGCCCTCTTCGGCCTGGCCGGCCTGGTGGCCGGGGTCTGGCTCGGCACCCTCTTTTTCAAACGGGGCTTCAACCTGGGCCGCAGCCAGGCGCAGAGCACCGGCACCGGCCTGATCTTTCCCCTGGTAATTGTCGGCCTGCTGGCCCTGCGCCTGATCTATCAACCGGTCGCCGGCGAGGCCCAGAGCGGGGTGCTGTGGTACTCCCTCAGCGGACCGGGCTCGTTCTATGCCCCGCTGACCTTCTCCCTGGCGGCCGGGCTCGGCATCGGCTTTCTGGCCCAGCGCAGCCGCTTCTGCACCATGGGCGCCATTCGCGACCTGCTGCTCTTCCGGCAATGGTACCTGATGTACGGGGTGCTGGCCCTGCTGGTTTTCGCCTTTCTCACCAACCTGGTGCTGGGCCAGTTCAATCCCGGCTTCGCCGGGCAGCCGGTGGCCCATACCAGTTGGTTTTGGAATTTCGCCGGGATGCTGGTGGCCGGGCTGGCCTTCGCCCTGGCCGGCGGCTGCCCCGGTAGGCAACTCTTCATGTCCGGCGAGGGCAACACCGATGCCGGCCTGTTTGCCCTGGGCCTGCTGGCGGGGGCGGCGGTGGCCCACAACTTCGGCTTGGCCAGTTCCCCGGCGGGCATCGGCCCCCACGGGGTGGCCGCGGTGGTCATCGGCCTGGCGGTGCTGCTGTTCATCGGTTTCAGCAATTGCAAACGCAACTAGCCAGTTCATTCCGGAAAGTAACTGTCCAGCAGGGCCGCAGATTGCGGCAGGCAGGTCGGCGTAGCGTACATTTGGTACTCAAGCCGACCTGATCGCCGCAAGATGGGTGCTGCGGGACAGCTACTTGCAAACGTACCTGAGAGAGGTGGTAAGTCATGGCACAGATAATCGTGGATGCCCGGGGGCTTTCCTGCCCCCAGCCGGTGCTGCTGGCCGGCGAGGAGATGGATAAGGCCGGGTCCGGCGAACTGGCGGTGCTGGTGGATAATGACGCCAGCCGGGAAAACGTCGGCCGGGCCGCCGTCGCTAAGGGCTGGCAGGTGACGGCCGATGTCGCAGAGGCAGACGGCAACTTTCGCCTGGTGCTGCACAAATAATGGGATTTTTAAAACGTTTTTTCGGTGAGAAAAAGCGGGGGAGGGGGGTCTCCGCCAAGGGGCTGCTGCTCTATCCCAGCACCGGCGAGGTGATTCGGGCGGAGACCCTGCTCAAGGAAGCGGGCCTGGCGGTGGCGGTCAAGGGGCCGCCGCCGGACCTGCGCCAGGGTTGCGACATGGTCATCGAGTTTGACCTGCTGCAGGAACTGCGGATCCGCCAGCTCCTGGCCCAAGCCGGACTGCCGCCCCTGCGGGTGGCGGTGGCCCAGGATCACCTCCTGGAGCCGGTTTCCCTCTACCAGGTCAAGGATTTCGGCGACTACATGATGGTGCGGGCCGCCAACATGAAGATCACGTTGGATAAGCGGGACCGGCGGATCGTCAACATCTCCGGCGGGGGCTGCCCGGACGTGCCCTTCCTGGCCGAGATGCTGGTGGGTCGGACTCTCGCTGAGGCCCCGGAGCCCCGCTCCCTGGGCCAGACCCTGTGCGGATATTCTTTGCAACTGGCTTACGAGGAGCTTTGCCGCCAATGTCCTGGTTGATCGCGGGCACCGTTCCCCGGGCCGACTTTCCCCTGGTCCGGGGCCAATACGAGCTGCGGGGAGCTGAACTGGCGGTGGCCGGCCGGATCGTCAAGGTCGCCCGGGGTACGCCCGCCCTTTTGGCGGCGGCCGCCGCCGCGGCCCGAGTGCTGGGAATCCCCCCGCTGGAGACCATCCTGGCGGGCGACACCGGCAAGGGGGAGGGCAGCCGCCAATTGTACGCCGAGCTGGCGGCCAACCCGCCCCCGGCCCCGATCGCCGGCCTGACCTTCCATTACCTGCTGCCGGACATTTACTGGCACAACCAGGTCCTATGGGCTCTGGAAGCGCTGGCCCCCAAGCCGTTTCTGGTCGCCGATGCCGGCTTCATGTATGCCGCCAAGATGAGCGGCTTTGCCGCCATCTACGACCTCTTTACCCCCGACGTGGGGGAAATGGCCTTCCTGGCCGACGAGCGGGCGCCCCATCCCTTCTACACCCGGGGCTTTCTGCTCCAGGACGAGGAGCGGGTGCCCGAACAGATCGCCCGGGCCTATGGCGAAGAAAACGCCGCCCGCCACCTGCTGGTCAAGGGGCGCAAGGATTACGTGGTGGCAGCGGGGAAAATCGTGGCGGAAATCAGCGCCCCCGATGTTCCCGCCATGGAGCCCATCGGCGGGACCGGCGACACCCTGACCGGCCTGGTCACCGCCCTGCTGGCTTCAGGTATGCAACCCGAAGCGGCCTGCCAGGTGGCAGCCCGGGCCAACCGCTACCTAGGCTTCTACGCCGAGCCGACCCCGGCCCACGGCGTGGCCGACCTGCTCCCCTTTCTGCCCCGGGCCCTGGAGCAGGCCCTGAAGGAGGCCGAGGTTGGCTGACTAACGCAAAAGGGGACAGATTTCAATTCCGTCCCCGAAACCCGGAACATCCGCAATCTGAGGATGAGTTCAACCATGGAGTCCAGACAGCCGCTTTATCAAACCAGACTTTTTGCCCGCCAACTGAACAGGTTGCCCCTGGCCGGCCGCCAGGGGGTGCTGGCCCTGGAACAAGCCCGGGAGATCATGACCCGCCTGGTCAACAGCGCGGCTCCGGCCGGCGATCTCCGCCACAAGCAGACCAAGCATGGGGAGCTGCGGCTGGCCAACTGCCGCAAGTATGATCTCGGCGGCGGCTACCGCCTGGTCACGGTGCAGGACGATGACTGCCTGGTGCTGGCCTGCATCGGCAGCCACGACGACTGTCATCGCTGGCTCGAAAAACAGCGGGAGGCGGCGATCGATCTTGCCGCGGTGAAGGCGGCGGGCCGGCTGGTGGAAATTGCCGACGAACTGGAATCTCCGCCCCCGGCAGCGGATGCCGCCCCGGTCCCGGCCCGGGAAGATCCTTACGAGGAAGCCCTGATGGAAAGGATCAACCAGGAGGTCCTGCGCCAGGTGTTTCGGGGCCTCTGTGGCGAAAAAACCTGTAACTGAGCTGTCTGCTTTGGACAGCCCCCGGCAAACCCGAAGCGGAAAAGGAGGATGCGAGGATGAAATACGGAGCGCGCAATAAAATTACGGCCAGGGTGAAGGGAGTCAAAAAGGGCGACATCATGTCGCTGGTGAAATACGAGGTGATCGGGCCGGTGGAGATGGCTTCGGTGCTGACCACCGAATCGCTGCATGACCTGGACCTGCGGGAAGGTGACACGGTGGAGCTGGTGGTCAAGGCGATCCACGTGCTGCCGGTCAAGGAATAGTCGCCCCAAGCAAACGGGGGCAGACTTGAAGTCTGGCCCCTTTTTATCAGGCCGGCTCCCCGACCCAGCCGAAGCGGTAATGGGCCAGGTAGTAGCCCAGCTTCACCCACTCGCTGGCGACGAAGCTGCGGGCGCGGGGATCGGCCCACCAGCGCCCGGCGGCCCACCAGGCCGGCTCGCTGGCTACCAGGGTATATTCCAACCCGGTCCCCCGCAAAACCGCCGACCAGACATAGGCCAGGCGCAGCATATGGGGCGGATCGCTGACCACCAGCACCCGCCGCCAGCCCTCGGCCAGCATCAGGGCCCGCACCGCCTCGGCCTCCTGCCAACTGTTGCCGGGCTGATTATCGGTCAGCACCGTCGCCGCTTCAGGCAATTGCGGCAAAAGGGCCCGGGCGTCCCGCACGTTGGCGGTCGGGGCGTTGATCAGCAGCAAACGCGGGGCGTAGCCCTCCGTCCAGACCGCGCGGGCCCGCTGATAGCGCGCCCCCGTATCGCCGCCCAGCACCACGATCAGCTCGGCCGCGACCGGCGCCGCCGCCGGCCCGCCCAGAATAAAGCCGGACCCCGCAAAGGCAGCCCCCCACAAGCACAGCCCCAGGGCCAAGATATACAACAACCACCGCCACCACATAGGGGTCAAATCTTTATCCTTGACAAAGTTCTCTTAACTCCGCCAACAATTCCTGCAATTTCCCATCGGCCGCCGCCAGCTCCCGCAGGCGCTTGCGACCCTGGCTCACCGTACTGTAATCAACGCCCATTAAGGCGCCGATCTCCGGGTTCTTCAGCCCGCCAAAGCGGTACAGGATATCCATGGCCACCAGCCGGGGCCGCCCGGGCCGATGCAGCAACGTTTCCAGCGGCTCTTGCAGTTTCGCGGCGATAATCCCCAGCAGCTCGTCCTGCTTCCGGTGCTGATGGATTGTCCCGACCGCCGGCCGTTCCCGGTCTTGCGGGCCGGGCAAAAACCTTTGCCGCACCTTGGCCACGAAGCTTTCATCACCCAGGATGCTTTGGCCGACAACTTTGTCCCGCAACGGCAAGCCCCGGGCCAGATCGATCCCGAGCCGGCGCCGGTATTCGGCCCGTCCGGCGGGGGTATCACCCCCATACTCCTCCAGCACCGGAGCGTAGGTCGCAAAATCCTGCCGCTTGGGGGTGAACAGATACCCTGGCAGACTGCTCCACGGATAATCCAGCAGGTATGCAAACTGCTGGCTGTAATCCAGGGTCTGCCTGCTGCCGGTGCGGGCCGGATTCAAATGAATATACCGGGAAACCGCGGACAAATATGCCTCCTGGTCAATCACAAAACTTTTGAAGCGCCCTTGATACAAATTGCCCACCCGCTCATGGCGCCGGTTAAAAGAGGCGGTATAGGTGATATTGAAATGGCGCATAAATTCCGAAAGGTTGCTCAGGGGCGTTTCGGCCAGCAAATGGAAATGGTTGTCCATCAAGACATAGCTGTGCAAAATGACATCGTAGGTGGCCAGAGACTGGGCGAGAATGGCGAGAAACCGCCGGCGATCGGCATCATCCCGAAAGATGACCCCACGTTCGTTGCCGCGATGGGTGATGTGGTAGACAGCACCAGGATACTGGATGCGCAGCGATCGTGCCATAATGACGTTTTCTACGGGACCGGGGACGCCATGTCAAGGATAAAGATTTGACCCCGATGTCAGATGTCAGAATCCTTGCATCAGGAAATCGACTGCCGCGACAATGGCATCACGTTCAGCTTGGAGGCTTGCAATCGGGGTGCGCAGGATATTTGCGGGAACAGCCGCCATGAACTGGGTGGACATGACCAGGGACTCTCCTGCTATGGTAAAACAGGGATTGAGGATTCTGGCCGGCTGCGGCGCAATGGCTGCCGGCAACAGGGGAACAACCACCCGTGAATTAAGATGGCTGAGCAAATCGGCCTGAATATCGAGGAGAAAGCCTTCACCGTCGGGATTTTTGCACACATCGAAACGTGCCATCAGAACCCCCGGTATTTAGCCAGGGGCAAACCAAACCGCTCGACAAATTCATTCGAACTTTCCAGGGCGGCCTGGTTCTCTTCCAGCCATAAAAGCGCCCGTTTTTCAGCAGTTGCCCGCGCCAGGCCCTGTTCCGCCGCCCGCGAGACATTAACCCGCAGCTTTCTGGCTTCCTCCAGCAACCGGGCATCAATCGATACATTTGTGGCACGACGCGTGCCGCGAGCTACTGCTTGACTTGCTCTCATGCCATTCCTCCAAAATTATACAGAGTAAACGGGTTTATGAATAAATATATCCATATTCTATGTGCAAATCAATGGATAAAAAACGCAACCAGACTCATATTCAGTACCAGCAAATTCGATTCGTAAAGGTCTAGCCGGAATAATGGGGGCAGATCTATCAAGGATAAAGATTTGACCCCGGAGACCGTTTGCCCCCTTTTGTTGACTTGGCTGCGGGCTTTAGTTAGCATTATTGTGTTGGTCTTGGCCGTGTTATCTTCTTGCAATGGAGGTGTTCGATGAACGGAATATTTCCCATTCTTTTGGCGGCGATGCTGCTGTTTCCCGGCGTGATTTTCGCGGCGGCCGGGGATGGGTCCTGGCAATGCAAGCCTACCCCGGCGGATGCCCTGGGGCCCTTTTACGTGCCCGAAGCGCCGGTGCGCGCCAAGGTCGGGGAAGGGTACGTCTTAAGCGGGACGGTGCGATCCGCCGCGGACTGCGCCGCCATCAGCGGGGCCCGGATCGAATTCTGGCTTACCAACCCGGCCGGTGACTACGATGACGATCACCGGGCCACCCTGCTGGCCGGCCAGGCGGGAGAATACCGTTTCGAAAGCAATTACCCGCCGCCATACACCCCCCGGCCCTCGCACATCCACGTTCGCGTTTCCGCCCCCGGCTTCCGCACCCTGGTCACCCAGCACTACCCGGCCGCCGGCGCCAGCGGGGCTACTTTCGACCTGGTCCTGGTTCCGGCCCCGCAGCCTTAGAATAATGAGGGACAATAAAGGGAGTGATCTTATTTTTTTGCTCGTAAAAAAATAGATCGGTCCTATTATTGTTCGGTCCCCATTATTGGGTGCTTGACAGGCGGTGCGGCCGGGCGCAAGATTAAGACGATATTGCCGTGGGGGACAGATTTAAAATCCGTCCCTATGGGCTGTTGAAGTGGGTACTTGGTGCTGCACTGGCCCGGGTTGCGAAGAGCGGCGCCCGGGGCCGGGCGGCCAACCGGAGGGTTGTTATGAAAATTTTTGCCCTGTTGCTGCTGCTTATTTTTATTGTCATCGCGGTCTTTACCGTTCTCAACTGGGAGGTGCTGATTACCGTGACCCCGCTGTTCCTGGGGGTGGCCGAGGTTGAGGCGCCCCTGGGCCTGGTGATGCTGGGTCTGCTGGTCATTCTCGGGGCCTTTTTCATCTTTGCGCTGGGCTATCAGAAAACCGAGGCCATCTTCCGGGACCGCCGCCACGCCCGGGAACTGCAGACCACCCAGGAACTGGCGGCCAAGGCCGAGGCCTCGCGGATCACCGAGCTGCGCGAGTTTCTAACCGAAGAGCTGGCCCGCCAGGATAAGCAGACGACCGAGACCAGCGCTGAACTGATAGCCCGGATGGATCAGCTTGCCGATGAACTCTTGAACAGGCTGAGCGAAGAGCTGGCCCGCCGGGAACAGCAGACGACGGAAACCAGCGCCGAACTGATGGCCCGGATGGACCAGCTTGCCGATGAAGTGCTGAGCGCCCAGGCCGAAAGCGGCCGGACCGCCGGGGCATCGGCGGAGAAGGGCGCTTTGCCCGCCAACCTCGGCGAGCAGGCGGCCCGCCGGAAGGAGGAATACCAGCGCAAGCTGGAGGCCCAACTGGCGGAATGGAGCGCCGAGATCGAGCAGCTCAAGGAGAAGGCCGACCAGGCCGGGGCCGACCTCAAGGACGAATACCTCGAGCAGATCGAAAACCTGCGGGCCAAGCAGCAGGATGCCCGGGAAAACCTGGCCCGGCTCAAGGAGGCCGGCGATGATGCCTGGGAAGAGCTCAAAGCCGGGGCCAACCGGGCCTGGGAGGCCCTGGGCCAGGCCCTGCAGGCGGCCCGGGACAAGTTCAAGTGAGACCCGGCGGCCCCCTTCGGCCGAATTAGCTTGCCAAGGGGGGCCGACTCCGGTATAGTCGGCTACTTTACTACGTTGTGCAGTAAGTTACGGATCTATTCTGCGTACACCTGCCTGGTACTTTTCTTCCTTCCCTACCACCGCAACTGTCCCGCATCTACTTCTGTTGACCCATCTGCACCGGGCTTCCCGCCGTTTTGGGGAGGTTCGCAGGTTGGCGAATAACCAGTTTTCCCACAGCTTGCCGCGGGCCGTTAAGGCCTGCTTCCCGCCGGGACGGGTGGAATAGCGCCTTTTTTCAATCCCAAGGAGATTTTTCATGGATTTTGCATCATTTCAGTTCGCGCCGCAAATTACGGCCGGCATCAACGCCTGCGGTTACCAGGCGCCCACCCCCATTCAACAGCAGGCCCTGGCCCCGGCCCTGGCCGGCCGGGATATCATGGGCCTGGCCCAGACCGGCACCGGCAAAACCGCAGCCTTTGTCCTGCCCATCCTCCAGCGCCTGCTGACCGGGCCCCGGGGCCGGATCCGCGCCCTGGTGGTCGCCCCCACCCGGGAGCTGGCCGAGCAGATCACCGTCGCCGCCCGGGAACTGGGCCGGCAAACCGGCCTGCGGGCGGTGGCGGTTTACGGCGGGGTCAGCAAGCATATGCAGTTGACCAAGATCCGCCAGGGGGCCGAGATCGTGGTGGCCTGCCCCGGCCGTTTGCTCGACCATCTCAGCACCAGGGCCTTTCGTTTGGACCAGGTGGAAGTACTGGTCATGGACGAGGCCGACCAGATGTTCGACATGGGCTTTCTGCCCGATATTCGCCGGATTATCAAGCATCTGCCCGTGCAGCGGCAGAACATGATGTTTTCCGCCACCATGCCCGCCGATATCCGCCGCCTGGCCGGAGAGATTCTCCGCGATCCCCAGGAAGTCAGTATCGCCGCGGACAAGCCGGCGGCCACCATCAGCCAGGCCTTATACCCTGTCGCCGCCCAGCAGAAAACGGCCCTGCTGCTGACCCTGCTGGCCGAAAATCCTGTGGAGGCGGCCCTGATCTTCACCCGCACCAAGCACGGGGCCAAGAAGCTGGCCCGGCGCCTCAACGACGCCGGTCACCGGGCCTCCGATCTCCAGGGCAACATGTCCCAGAACAAGCGCCAGGCCGCCCTGGAAGGTTTCCGCGACGGCACCTTCACCATGCTGGTGGCCACCGATATCGCTGCTCGCGGCCTGGATGTGGCCCGGGTGTCGCACGTGATCAACTATGACATGCCCACCACCGCCGAGGCCTATACCCACCGGATCGGCCGCACCGGCCGGGCCGAACGCCAGGGTGCCGCCTTCAGCCTGGTGCTGCGGGAAGACCAGACCCTGGTTCGGGCCATCGAACGGGGGTTGGGCCGCGTAATCGAGCGGCGCGAGCTGGATAATTTCGTTTCCGAG
>NZ_JBIPKI010000041.1:0-23307 GCF_044068515.1 Desulfurivibrio nitratireducens | reverse complement strand
ACAGTGTAGGGCTGCAGAACAACCTGGTTCTGGGGGGCGGGGACTCGGCCGGGCCGGACGCGCCCTCGGCGCCGTTGCCGTAAAAGAAGGCCCGGACCCGCTCACCGGACTGGGCGCCGCTTTCGACGATGCTGCGGCCCTCGTCGAGATAGAGGGTAACGACATCGCCGGTGACCAGGTTGTTGTCCTGCCAGACTCTGGCGTTGCCGGTGAGGTTGACCTTGCGCTCCAACTCGAAATATTCCATGAACTCGCCGGTCCCGATCCAGTCGGCGGTTTCGATTTTGACGTCGCCCTCGGCGTAAAGCTGCTTGAGCCGGCGCTCATCGCCCGGACTCAGCCGCGCTTTTTCGTCCTCGCTGAAATAGAAGATGGTCATGACGTCGGAATGAATCACCAGGTCCCCCTGGCGAGCCACCACCTGGCCGCGGAAGACGATGGCGTTTTCCTGTTCGGCCGATTCCATCCGGTCGGATTCGATCTCGATGGGCGGGGCGGCGCTCACCGCCGCCGCCAACAGCACTGCCATCAAGGTAAAAAACAGCAGTGATCGGCAAAAAATGGGTAATCGCATCATATTATATAAGGTTGCCTGGTCCGGTTTGTCATGGTGGCGGCCGGGTGAATGATTCCCGGTCGCCGGGCCGCCGCCGGTGCGGCCGTGCTTTCCTCTTGCGCCAGGGGCGTAAAACCCTGTACTTTATAATATTAAGCTGGCCCCGGAAAGTTATTTTGTGGCCGGCGCCCCGGTCGCGTATTGCAAACAATATACCACAAAGACCAAAAAAATAACCGCACGAAAGAAAAACTTATGACAAACAGCCTGGACAAAGCCAAAACCCTGATCGAGGCCCTGCCTTATATCCGCACCTTCTATAACAAGACGGTGGTGATCAAGTACGGCGGGCACGCCATGGTGGACGAGGAGCTGAAAAAGAACTTCGCCCTGGACATCATCCTGATGAAGTACATCGGGATCAACCCGGTGGTGGTGCACGGCGGCGGCCCCCAGATCAACCGTTTTCTCGAGAAGATGCGGATTACCCCAAGCTATATCCAGGGAATGCGGGTCACCGACGGGGAAACCATGGACGTGGTCGAGATGGTCCTGGTGGGCAAGGTCAACAAGGAAATCGTCAGCCTGATCAACTTTCACGGCGGCCGGGCGGTGGGGCTTTCCGGCCGCGACGGCGAGCTGATCCGGGCCGAGAAAATGCAGATCATGAAGGAGCAGGTGGAAAACGCCCCGCCTGAGCTGATCGATCTCGGCCGGGTGGGCCGGGTGGTGGCGGTGGATCCCGGGGTGCTGGAAACCCTGGACGCCCGCGGCTTCATCCCGGTGATCGCCCCGGTGGGGGTCGGCAAGGACGGCCAGGCCTACAACATCAACGCCGACCTGGTGGCCGGAGCGGTGGCGGCCAAGCTCAAGGCCGCCAAGCTGATTTTACTCACCGATGTCGAAGGGGTCCTCGATGGGCAAGGCGGCCTGATTTCCTCCATTGCCGCCGCCGAGGTCGAGAGCTTCATAACCGACGGGGTGGTGGGCGGGGGGATGATCCCCAAGGTCCGCTGCTGCCGGGAAGCGGTGCAGGGCGGGGTGGGCAAGGCCCATATCATCGACGGCCGCAAGGAACACGCGATTTTACTGGAAATGTTCACCCAGAGCGGGGTGGGCACCGAGATAACCATGCTTTAGGCGCAAGGGTCAAGGTTCAGGTTGCATGGGGGCCGCTGCGGCCCCCTTTATATTTTGGATAATATCCTGCTGGCCAAGCGGGACAGGGAGGCGTGATGACCGGCAACAGCGCATGGAACCAACGGGGGGACGGGGTTTTGATGAATACTTACGGCAGACTGCCGGTAACCATGGTGCGGGGCTCGGGTTGTCTTCTCTATGACGCCGACGGCCGGGAATACCTGGACTTTGTCGCCGGAATCGCGGTCTGCAACCTGGGTCACTGCCACCCGGCGGTGACCGCGGCGATAACCGAGCAGGCGGGGCAGTTGGTTCATGTTTCCAACCTTTATCACACCACCCCCCAGATCGAACTGGCCGAAACGCTCTGCGCCCACTCCTTTGCCGAACGGGTCTTTTTCTGCAACAGCGGGGCCGAGGCCAACGAGGCGGCGATCAAGCTGGCCCGCAAGGCCAGCCCGGCCGGCAAGTACGAAATCATCTCCCTGGCCGGCTCCTTTCACGGCCGGACCCTGGCCACGGTGGCGGCCACCGGCCAGAGCAAGTTTCATGAAGGCTTCGAGCCTTTGCCCCGGGGCTTTATTCACGCTCCTTTTGGCGATATCGCGGCCCTGGAAAGCCTGATCGGGCCGGCCACCTGCGCCGTGCTCTGCGAGCCGCTGCAGGGCGAAGGCGGGGTGCGCCCCCTGGCCCAGGAATACCTGCGGGCGATCCGGGAACTGTGTGACCGCCACAAGCTGCTGCTGATTTTCGACGAGGTCCAGGTGGGCATGGGGCGGACCGGCACCCTGCTGGCCCACGAACAACTGGGGGTGGTGCCGGATATGCTGACCCTGGCCAAGGGCCTGGGCAACGGCCTGCCCATCGGGGCGCTGCTGGCCCGGGATGCCCTGGCCGCCGCCTTTACCCCCGGCAGCCACGCCTCGACCTTCGGCGGCAACCCGGTGGCCTGCCGGGCCGCCGGGGCGGTGCTGCAAATCATGCTGGCCCCCGATTTTCTTCCCATGGTCCGGGCCCGGGGGCGCTATCTGGCGGCCCGGCTGGGCGAACTGGCGGCGCGTTTTCCCGCCAAGGCCGCCGAGGTGCGGGGCATGGGTCTGATCCAGGGCCTGGTCTTGCGGGAAGAGTTCCGCGCCGAGGGGCCGGCCATCGTCCGGCAGCTCTTCGAACAGGGCCTGCTGCTTAATTTTGCCGGCAACACCGCCCTGCGCTTCCTGCCGCCCCTGGTGGTCAGCGAGGAGGAAATCGACCGGGCCGTCGCCCTGGTGGCCGACGCTTTGGCCTAAACTGCGGGCCGGCGGGCCAAAACCGGTGCCGGGCCGAGAAAAAAGCCCTTTACAAAGGGTATAGATATTTTGTAAGGGTTACGATTCGCCCTTGGGCAAAACCTCTCCGCGAGGTGCGCCCGGGAGCCTTGATTTTGCCCTCAACCCTGGTCGGGGGCAAGCAAACCTGCACTCAAGCTGAACGGAAAAGGCATGGCACGACACCTGCTGGCTCTGGCCGATTTCAGCGGCGCCGAACTTGCCGCCCTGGTCGACCGGGCCCTTAAACTGAAACGGGATAGCAAGGATGGGGTCCGCAACCGCGACCTGGAAGGCCGCACGGTGGCCCTGGTTTTTGAAAAACCCTCCACCCGGACCCGGGTATCCTTCGAAACGGCGATGTACGGCCTGGGCGGCCAGGTAATCTACCTCTCCTCCCGGGATACCCAACTGGCCCGCAACGAGCCCTTGAAGGACATGGCCCGGGTCATGTCCCGCTACGTCGACTGCCTGGTGATCCGAACTTTCGGCCAGGAAATCGTCGATGAACTGGCCCGCTATTCTCAGGTCCCGGTGATCAACGCCCTGACCGACCTCCATCATCCCTGCCAGATCCTCAGCGACCTGATGACGGTGATCGAACACAAGGGGGCCCTGGACAAATTGAAAATCGCCTGGGTGGGCGACGGCAACAACATGGCCAACTCCTGGATCCAGGCCGCCGCCCGGCTCGGTTTCGCCCTGACCCTGGCCTGTCCCGACGGCTATGAGCCCGACCGGGATATTCTGACCGCCGCCCGGGCCGAGGCCGCCCGGCCCATCAACCTGGTCCGGGACCCGGTCGAGGCGGTGGCCGAAGCTGATGTGATCAATACCGATGTCTGGGCCAGCATGGGCCAGGAAGATGAGCAGCTCCTCCGCCTCAAGGCCTTTCGGCCTTACCAGGTCAACGACCGCCTCTTGCGCGGAGCCGCTCCCGACGCCGTGGTTCTCCACTGCCTGCCCGCCCACCGCGACGAGGAAATCAGTGAAGCGGTGCTGGAAGGACCGCGTTCGGTGGTCTGGGACCAGGCCGAAAACAAGATGCATATCCACAAGGCGATTCTGGCCGAGTTTATCGGGTAGGCAGATATCAGAGGACAGAAGACAGAGGACAGAAGTCAGAAAATGGTACTTCAACTTTTTTGCAGCTTCCGTTTTTTAAAGGCCTTCCGCCCTCCGTTCTCTGTCTAAGGTTTGATTCAAAAAAAAAGGCGCATACAAGATGATTCCGCAAGTTAATAAAATTGTGCTGGCCTATTCCGGCGGCCTGGATACCTCGGTAATTCTGCGTTGGCTCAAGGAAACCTGCAACTGCCCGGTGGTGGCCTTTGCCGCCGACATCGGTCAGGAGGAGGACTGGGACAAGGTTCGGGCCAAGGGGATGGCCACCGGGGCCGACAAGGTGATTGTTTCCGACCTGCGGGAGGAATTCGTCCGCGATTATGTTTTTCCGGCCTTTCGGGCCAACGCCATTTACGAGGGCTCCTACCTGCTGGGGACCTCCCTGGCCCGGCCGGTGATCGCCCGGGAACAGGTCCGGATCGCCGAGGCCGAGGGGGCCGACGCGGTGAGTCACGGGGCCACCGGCAAGGGCAACGACCAGGTCCGCTTCGAACTGACCTACATGGCCCTCAATCCCCGCCTGGCCATTATCGCTCCCTGGCGGATCTGGGATCTCAATTCCCGGACCAAATTGATGGCCTACGCCGCAGAGCACGGCATCCCGGTGCCGGTGACCAAGGCCAAACCCTACAGTTCCGATGAAAATATGCTCCATATCAGCTTCGAGGGCGGGATTCTCGAGGACCCCTGGAACGAACCGGCAGAGGATATGTTCAAGCTTTCGGTTTCTCCGGAAAAGGCCCCGGATAAAGCAACCTACCTCGAACTGGAATTCGAGCGGGGCAACCCGGTGGCCATCGACGGGGAGAAGCTTTCCCCGGCCAACCTGCTGGCCCGGCTCAACCAACTGGGAGGCGCCAACGGGGTAGGGCGGCTGGACATGGTGGAAAACCGCTTTGTCGGCATGAAATCCCGGGGGGTTTATGAAACCCCGGGGGGCACCATCCTGCGGGCCGCCCACCGCGACCTGGAAACCATCACCCTGGACCGCGAGGTTATGAAGATTCGCGATTCCCTGGTGCCCCGCTATTCCGAACTGATCTACAATGGCTTCTGGTTTTCCCCGGAGCTGCGGTTCTTGCAGAACACCATGGACGAGGCCCAGGCCCCGGTCAACGGGGTGGTAAGGCTCAAGCTCTACAAAGGCAACTGTATCCCGGTGGGGCGCAAGTCGGCCAATTCCCTCTACCAGGAGAGCTTTGCCACCTTCGAGGAAGACAGCGTTTACCGCCAGGCCGACGCCGAGGGCTTTATCCGGCTTAACGGGTTGCGCCTCCGCATGCAGGCTTTGGGTAAACGCTGAGCAGTGCCGCATCTTGCGGCGATCAGGCCGGCTTGCGTACTTTGGGTACGCGGCGCCCGCCTGCTTGCCGCAACCTGCGGCACTGCTCAGCGTTTACCCCTGCTTGCGAACTCATTTTTTGAATCTTGAAACCTGGATCTTGACTTTGAGCCCTGAACCTGACCAAAAAGCCGGTGCTGCTAAAATGAAGATGTGGGGGGGGCGGTTTGCCGAGGGGACCGCGGCCTCGGTGGAGGCCTTTACCGCCTCGATCCATTTTGATGCCCGCCTTTATCGCCACGATATCGCCGGCAGCCGGGCCCACGCCCGGATGCTGGCCCGCCAGGGACTGATCAGCGAGGCTGAATGCGCCCTGATCCTGGCTGGTCTCGCCGAAATCGAAGGGGAAATCGAGCGGGGTGAATTTGTCTTCCGGCCCGAGCTGGAAGATATTCACATGAATATCGAAAAGTCCCTGGCCGAAAGAATCGGCCCCGCCGGGGAAAAATTGCACACCGCCCGCAGCCGCAACGACCAGGTGGCCCTCGATCTGCGCCTTTATCTGCGCGAGGAGAGCCGCCGGATCATGGCTCTGCTGGCCGAGCTGCAAGGGGCCTTCGTCGAGCTGGCCCGCCGCTACCGCCAGACCGTGATGCCCGGCTACACCCACTTGCAGCGGGCCCAGCCGGTCCTGGTGGCCCATCATATGCTGGCCTATTACGAGATGTTCGGCCGCGACCGGGCCCGCCTGGCCGACGGTCTCAAGCGGATCAATGTCCTGCCTCTGGGGGCGGCGGCCCTGGCCGGCACCGGCTTGCCCATCGACCGGGAGTTTGTCGCCGAGCAGCTCGATTTCCCGGCGGTATCGGCCAACAGCATGGATACCGTGGCCGACCGCGATTTCGTGATCGAGTTTGCCGCCGCCGCCGCCCTGATCCAGGTCCACCTGAGCCGCCTGGCCGAGGAACTGGTGCTTTGGACCAGCGAGGAGTTTTCCTTCGTCACCCTGCCTGACGCCTTCTGCACCGGCAGTTCCATTATGCCCCAGAAGAAGAACCCCGACGTTCCCGAACTGATCCGGGGCAAGAGTGGCCGGGTGATCGGCCACCTGGTGGCTCTGCTGACCCTGCTCAAAGGCTTGCCCCTGACCTACAACCGTGATCTCCAGGAAGACAAGGAGCCGGTTTTCGATACCGTGGACACCGTGGCCGCCTCCCTGACCCTGGCCGCCGAACTGCTGGCGGGGCTGCGCTTCAACGAGGAAAAACTGGCGGCGGCCTTGAGCCGGGGCTGCATGACCGCCACCGATCTGGCCGACTACCTGGTGCGCAAGCAGGTGCCTTTCCGCCAGGCCCATGCCATTGTCGGCCGGGCCGTGGCCTATGCCCTGGAGCAGGGCCGCGACGTCGGCGAGCTGAGCCTGATCGAGTTGCGCCGCTTTGCCGAAATTATCGAGGAGGATGTCTTCGCCGTCCTGTCGGTGTCGGGCTCGGTGGCCAGCCGGCGTTCCTGGGGCGGGACCGCCGGCGAGCGGGTGGATGAAGCCATCGCCCGGGCCCAGGAGAGCCTGCGGGCTGAAGGGTGACAGCCTTGTCCAAAGTAATGCAGCTGGTTGGTCGGTAATGCCAAAACAACAAGTTACGCAGGGATCCCGTCGGCGGCGCGATTTTTTGCGACGTTGACCAAACAGCTAATGGAGCAGCGAGGTAACCGAACAGCCGTGTCACCTTGCCAAAGAAAGAGGATCGGAACCGGCGGCCGGCAACAGTTCATTATAATCTGTCTGGTCTTGGCGGTTTGCGGGCTGCTGACCGCAGGCTGCGGCAAGAAGACCGATCCCCGGCCGCCGGGGGAAGTTTTGCCGGCCCCGATCAGCGACCTGGGTTATACCCTGGACGAAAAGGGGGTGGAGCTTGCCTGGACCGTGCCCAACCGGACGGTGCAGGGCACCAGGCTGCCTTACCGGATCAAGGAATTCGAACTTTTCCGGGCGGTGGTGGCCGAGGAGGAGTACCGGCTGGGCGCCCCGCCCCCTTTCGGTCCGCCCCTGACCGTGGCCAATGAAGCCGCCGCCGGCCGCCGGATGAGCTTCCGGGAGACCCTGCTCCGTCCCGGCCAGCGCTATATATACCAGGTCCGGAGCCGGGCCGGCTGGCTGCTGGCCGGCGCTCCCTCCAACCAGGTCTCTTTTACCTGGCTGACTCCGCCGGCCCCACCCCTCGAACTGACCGCCATCCCGGGTGATCGGCAGATCACCTTGGCCTGGCAGCCGCCCTTGGAGCCGCCGCCGGGGGCCCCGGGAGGAGAGCCCCTTCGTTGACCGCGAAGTGGTCGCGGACCGGGCTTATTTTTATCGGCTGCGGAGCGTGCTGGTCCACGACGGGAGCCGGATCAGCGGCCCGGTGGGCGAGATGGTCCGGGCGGTGGGCCGGGATCTTACCCCCCCGACCCCGCCCAGCCCGCGGACCGCGGTCCCGGTTCGGGAAGGGATTCGCCTGCTTTGGGAGGCCCCGGCCGCCCGGGACCTGGCCGAAATCCTGGTCCTGCGCCGGCTGGAGGGAGCAGCGGCGGCGGTGGTGATCGGCCGGGCCCCGGGCTCGGCGCTTTCCTATCTTGACCGGGAGCCCCCCAGCGAGGCCGAAGTCTGGTATTATAGCCTGATTGCCGTGGATAGCCGGGGCAATCGCAGTGCAGCCAGCGCGGAGCTCAGCCATCGCCGGCCCTAGTGCCGAAAGGGGCGGTTTGACCCGTCGATCTGTTAACCATATCTTGCCGGGAGTTTTGCCCAACCATGGATCATTTTCATTACCTTGACCGGGTTCTGCAGGCCGAAGAGGTTCCGGTGCCCGAAATTGCCGCGGCGGTGGGCACGCCTTTCTACCTGTACAGCACCGCCACCCTGCGGCGCCATTTCACCGCCTTTGATCAAGCCTTTGCCGGCCTTGATCATCTGACCTGCTTTGCCGTCAAGTCCTGTTCCAATATCGCGGTGCTGCGGCTGTTTGCCCAGCTCGGCGGCGGGGCCGACATCGTTTCCGGCGGCGAGCTTTATCGGGCCCTGACGGCCGGGGTGGATCCGGCCAGGATCGTTTATTCCGGGGTGGGCAAAACCAAACCGGAAATCCGCTACGCCCTGGAATCCGGGATTCTGATGTTCAACCTGGAGTCGGAACAGGAGTTGGTCGCTGTTCAGGAATGCGCCGCCGAGCTGAAGCTGACGGCCCGGGTCTCCTTTCGGGTCAATCCGGATGTCGATCCCCAGACCCACGCCTATATCTCCACCGGACTGGCCAAGAACAAGTTCGGGATTGCCATTGCCGAGGCGGGTCGGGTCTACCGGGCGGCCCGGGATCTGGCCAACATCGAAATCGTCGGGGTGAGCTGCCATATCGGTTCCCAGCTGACCCAGGTGTCGCCCTTCATCGACACGGTGGCCAAGCTTAAGGATTTTCTCGCCCGGCTGGCCGGCGATGGCATCGAGATCAAGTACCTTGATATCGGCGGCGGGCTGGGAATTCGCTACCACCAGGAAGAGCCGCCCCTGCCGGCCGAGTACGGCGCCGCCATCCGGGAAGCCCTGGGCGATCTGGCCTGCACCTTGATCCTGGAGCCGGGCCGGGTTATAGTGGGCAATGCCGGAATTCTGGTGACCAAGGTGCTTTTTACCAAGTCCGGTCAGAAAAAATTCATCGTTGTCGATGCCGGGATGAACGATCTGGCCCGGCCCAGTCTTTACGACGCCCATCACGGCATTATTCCGGTGGTAAAAGGGGAGGCCGGTACCGAGGTGGCCGATGTGGTCGGCCCGATTTGTGAAACCGGCGATTTTCTCGCCCGCGGCCAGGAGGTTCCGGTCGCCGTTCCCGGGGAACTGCTGGCGGTGCAGAGTGCCGGAGCCTACGGCTTCACCATGTCATCCAACTACAACTCCCGGCCCCGGGTGGCGGAGGTGCTGGTCAACGGCCGCGAATTCCATCTGATCCGCCGGCGGGAGACCTACGAGGATCTGATTCGGGGGGAGGCGATCCCCGATTTTCTCAAATAGTTGCCGGGAGCCGGGCCCGGAATCCGGGGAAGCCAGCCGGGGCCCGGCCTCTTCAACCATGAACCATGAACCTGGGAGCTGAAACCCGATTTATGCAATTTCCGGTGGAATTCACCAAAATGAGCGGGGCCGGCAACGATTTCATCCTGATCGATCACCGGCGGCCGATTTTTAGCGATACCGCCGCCGCCCAGGCCTTTGCCCGGGCGGTCTGCGAGCGCAAGTTTTCAGTGGGGGCCGATGGCCTGATCCTGCTGGAAGAGAGCCCGGAGGCCGATTTTCGCTGGCAATTCTTCAATGCCGACGGTTCCCTGGCCGATATGTGCGGCAACGGGGCCCGCTGCGCGGCCCGTTTCGCCCATGCCCACGGCATGGCCCCGGCCCGGATGCGTTTCGCCACCCTGGCCGGGATCATCGAGGCGGAAGTTACCGGTACCACGGTTTGCCTGACCATGACCCCGCCCCGGGATTTTTCCCTCTCGCAGCAGCTGGACACCCCGGCCGGCGGTACGGAAACGGTCCATTCGGTCAATACCGGGGTGCCGCACGCCGTGATCTGGGCGGCCGAGATCGAGGCCGCTCCCATCCGGGAATGGGGGCGGCATTTTCGTTTTCACCCCCGTTTCGCCCCGGCCGGCACCAATGTCAATTTTGTCGGCTTGCTGGGGGAAAATCTGTTGCGGGTCCGGACCTATGAACGGGGGGTGGAGGACGAAACCATGGCCTGCGGCACCGGCGCGGTGGCCGCGGCCCTGGTGGCCGCCCGGCTCGGCCGGGTCGCATCGCCGACCCGGATCATTACCTCGGGCCGGGAAGAGCTGACCATTCACTACCAGCGGGAGGGTGACGATTTCTCCCAGGTGCGCCTGGAGGGCCCGGCGGATTTCATTTACGTCGGTCAGCTCAACCGGGAAGCCGTGCGCCGGCAAAGTCCCGCCGGCCTTTGATTAACGGCCCGGCCGCTTTTATCCGCCCTGCTGAATAAATGATGAAAAATATAAGGAGGAAGCAATGAATACCAAATTTCGCGGCGCCTTTGTGGCGATTGTAACCCCGTTCAATTCCGACGGCAGCCTGGACGAGCAGGGGCTGGTCGATCTGATCGAATTCCATCTGCAAAACGGCACCCACGGCATCGTCCCCTGCGGGACCACCGGCGAATCCGCCACCCTGAGCCACGATGAGCACCACCGAGTGGTGGAACTGACCATCAAAACCGTGGCCGGCCGGGTGCCGGTTCTGGCCGGCACCGGCTCCAACAGCACCAGCGAGTCCATCGAACTGACCCGGCATGCCAAGGCGGCCGGGGCCGACGGGGCCCTGCTGATCACCCCTTACTACAACAAACCTTCCCAGGAGGGATTGTATCAGCATTTCAAGGCCATTGCCGAAGCCGTCGAGATTCCGATCATCATGTACAACGTGCCCAGCCGCACCGCCATCAACATGCTGCCGGCCACCGTGGCCCGCTGCGCCCAGTTGCCCAATATCGCCGGGATCAAGGAGGCCACCGGCAGCCTGCAGCAGGTCAGCGAGGTTATCCGCCTCTGCCCGGCCGAGTTCGCTCTGCTCAGCGGCGATGACTTCACCTCGATGGCCACCGTCCTGGTGGGCGGCACCGGGGTGATCTCGGTGACCTCCAACGTGGCTCCCGGGGAAATGGCGGCGATGATCGCCGCCGCCCTGGACGGCGACCTCGCCAAGGCCCGGGAGCTGCACTATCGCCTCTTCCCCCTGATGCAGGCCATGTTCTTCGATACCAACCCGGTCCCGGCCAAAACCACCCTGGCCATGATGGGCAAGATCAAGAGCCCCGCCGTCCGTTTGCCCCTGTACGGCATGAACGAGGCCTGCACCGCGCAGCTCAAGCAGGCGGCCCGGGCGTTCGGCCTGGTATAACCCGGCCACCCATGGGCAACCGCGACCAGATAGACCCATAGCGGAATTTACTAAAGCATTGAGGAATTGATTATGATCAAGGTAATTGTCGCCGGAGCGGCGGGACGAATGGGGCGCCGAATCTGCGCCATGGTTCAGCAGCAGCCCGGCCTGGAGCTGGTGGCCGGCTTTGAACGGCCCGACAGCCCGGACGTGGGCCGCGACCTGGGCGAAACCGCGGGTCTCGGTCACTTGGGGATTCCCATTGGCGGCGGGCCCGAATCGGTTCTGGAGGCCGGAGAGGTCATCATCGACTTCACTTTCCACGAGGCAACCATGCAGCTGGCCCGCCTGGCCGCCGGCCACGGCAAGGCCATGGTGATCGGGACCACCGGCCTGAGCGCCGACAACCTGGTCGATCTGCGGGAACTGGCCGCCGCTTCCTTTCCCTGCGTCCAGGCGCCCAATATGGCGGTGGGGGTCAACGTGCTCTTCAAAGTGGCCCGTAAGATGGCGGCGGTGCTGGGCGACGGTTATGATATCGAGATCGTCGAGGCCCACCATCGCCTGAAAAAGGACGCCCCCAGCGGCACCGCCCTCAAACTGGGCGAGATGGTGGCCGAAGGCGTGGGCCGCCAGCTTGACCAGGTCGGGGTTTATGCCCGCCATGGGATCATCGGGGAACGGACCGACCAGGAGATCGGCATTCAGACCATCCGGGCCGGCGACATCGTCGGTGAACATACGGTTTACTTCGCCGGGGCCGGCGAGCGCCTGGAGTTGACCCACCGGGCCCACAATCGCGATAATTTCGCCCGCGGGGCCGCCCTGGCCGCGGCCTGGGTGGTGGATAAGCCCAAGGGGCTTTACACCATGTTCGACGTCCTCGGCCTCGAGGATTTTTAGCCCGGGCCGGAAGCGCCTTGAAGGTTCGCGCCTATATCGGCCTGGGGGCCAACCTCGGTGAGGGGCGCCGCAACCTGCTGGCCGCCTGGCAACGGCTGGGGAGGGTGGCCGGGGTTACAACCGTCCGCCTTTCCCGGCCCTATCGCAGCGCGCCGCTGGGAGTGGTCAGCGAGCACTGGTTTACCAACGCGGTGGGAGAAATCGAGACCGAGCTCGAGGCCGGGCAACTGCTGGGGGTGCTGCTTGAAATCGAACGGCAAATGGGACGGGATCGCCGCCGCCAGGGTAGTGATCGGCCCATTGACCTCGACCTGCTCCTTTACGGGGCCGAGATTATCAGCCGGCCCCGGCTCGAGGTGCCTCATCCGCAAATGAGCAAAAGGCTTTTCGTGCTGGAGCCCTTAAAAGAATTGGCCCCCGGCCTGGTTCACCCCGGCCGGCGCCTGACCATCGCCGAGCTGGCCGCCCGGCTGGCGCTTGAGGATCCGGGTCAGCGGATCATCCCCGAATCTTGGTAACCTAAAGGATTTTTTATGCATCCGCTGAAAATTGTTATACTCCTGGTCCTTTTTTATCTGCTATACCGTCTTTATATGTCCGGGCGCAAAAAGCGCCTGGCCCAGCGGGAGCAGGAGAAGCAGGGGCGGCCGGCCATCGATGATGTCCTGGTCCAGGATCCGGTCTGCGGCGCTTATGTCCCCCGGAGCCAGGCCCTGCAGCAGCGCCGCGCCGGCCGGGAGTTTTTTTTCTGCAGCGAGAAATGCCGGCGGGAATTTGCCGAACGCGACCAGCAGGCCGATAAGGCCGATCAATGACCGTTTTTCCATAATTTACCTTAATATGAAAAGAAGTTAGCCTTTACTCCGGGAGGAAAAAATGAAATTTTTCATCGATACCGCCAATCTGCAGGAAATCGCCCAGGCCGTGGACATGGGCATGGTGGACGGGGTCACCACCAACCCGTCCCTGATCGCCCGGGAAAACAAGCCGTTCGAGGCCCTGCTCAAAGAGATCACCGCCCTGGTTGACGGACCGATCAGCGCCGAGGTGATCAGCTCCGAGACCGACGGGATGGTGGAGGAAGGTCGCAAGCTGGCCGCCCTGCATCCCAATATCGTGGTCAAGATTCCCATGACCACGGCGGGGCTCAAGGCGGTGAAGCAGCTGCACGGGCAGGGGATCAAAACCAACGTCACCCTGGTCTTTTCCGCCAGCCAGGCCCTGATGGCCGCCAAGGCCGGGGCCGAGTATGTTTCTCCCTTTGTCGGCCGGCTCGATGATATTTCCGAAAACGGGCTCAACCTGGTCCAGGATGTCCTCGATATCTTCGATAATTACGGTTATGCCACCGAGGTGATCGTGGCCAGCGTCCGCCACCCCATGCACGTGGTGGAATCGGCCTTGATGGGGGCCCATATCGCCACCATTCCCTACAAGGTCATCGCCCAGTTGGCCTCCCACCCCCTGACCGACATCGGGATGGAGAAATTTCTTTCCGACTGGGCCAAGCGCTCCCGGAAATAGTGTAGATGATCGCAGCCCAGGCTTGGCCGACCAGCCGCCGGGAACCCCCGGGGCTGGTCGGGCGGGGCTTGCGCCAACCCCGGCCCCAGGAGCAAGTTAACCGGCCCGCAGCCGCTGCTGATCAGCCCAGTCAGCCGTGATCCCAAAGGTGAAGGAGCATGCCCCACCGCCAGATCCTAACCCTGCCCAACCTGCTCACCGCCTATCGCTTCGCGGTGGTGCCCTTTATCCTGCTTTGCCTGCGGCCCGGAGCCGGGGATCTGGCCGGGTTGATCGCCTTTGCCCTATTTCTATCCGGAGCCCTGACCGATCTGGCGGACGGTTACCTGGCCCGCAAGATGCGGAGCGAAACGGTGCTGGGCAAACTCATGGATCCCCTGGCCGACAAGGTGCTGATTGCCGTAGCCCTGATCATGCTGATCCCCCTGGAACGGGTGGCGGCCTGGGTGGCTTTCGTCATTATTGCCCGCGAACTGGTGATTACCGGTTTTCGGGGGGTGGCGGCGGATGCCGGGATCGTCATCGCCGCCAGCCGGCTGGGCAAGATCAAGAGTGTTTTCCAGTATATCGCCCTCTGCGTGCTGATTTTTCCCGCCGCCCTGCTGCCCCTGCCCTATCTCCATGAAACCGGCGGAGTCATCCTCCATATCGCAATGGTGCTGACCGTCTGGTCGGGGGCGGAATATTTCATTCGCTTCCAGAAGCTCTACCTGAGCTCCGTCTCTGCCCGCTGATTGCCGGTGGAGGCCGCCTGCCCGGACATACTGGCCGAGGGGGTCCGCCGGCTGGGCATCGCTCCCGAGGCGGCGGCGATCGCGCGGCTTTGCCGCTACCAAACCGAACTGGCCAAATGGAACCGGCGCATCAACCTGGTGGCCGCCGCCCCCCAACCCCAATGGCTGGAAACCCACTTCCTCGACTCCCTGACCCTCTGGCCCCTGATCGCCCAAATCCAGACTGATTCGGCAACGGATCAAGAATTATCACTGCTGGATATCGGCAGCGGGGCCGGCTTTCCCGGCCTGGTCCTCAAGTGCTGGCGCCCGGCTGCCCTGGCGGTCACCCTGGTCGAGCCAAGGCTGAAGCGGGTCTCCTTCCTGCGCCACCTGATTCGCACCCTCAACCTGGCAGGAGTGCGGGTCCTGGCCCAGCGCCTGGAGCCGGGCCAAACCCTCCCGGAGACCTTTACCGTCATTACCAGCCGGGCCTTTACCGCCCTGGCCCCCTTTCTCGCACTTTGCGCCCCCCTGAGCCCGCCCGGCGGCCGGGTCGTCTGCATGAAAGGCCCCCGGGCCGAGGCTGAACTGGCGCGCTGGCGGCGGGAGCAACCGCACCCTCCTTTCCGCCTGGAAGAGAGCCGGACCTTTACCCTGCCCTTTTCCGGGGCCGAACGCAACCTCTTGATTTTCCGCAAGCTGAATTGATAACCAAGAGCGCGGGACCCTGGCCGCAACCAGGCCCGAACAAAGGGCTTGCCCGGACTCTTTGAGGGCAGCTTATTGTTTTGTGGCACCCAGATTGTTGTGGGCACCTAAAATAATATTAGACAACTCTAAAAAATCATGTTACACATAAATCGAAACCAGGGAACGGTTGCAGGAAGCAACCGTTCCCCTCTTTTTGGCCTTCTTAATATGTTGGAGGAAAAAATGCGTAACTTCTCACCCTTTATGCTGTTGGTGCTGATGGCTCTGAGCCTGGCCTGGGCGCCGGGTCCGGCGGTGGCCGGCGAGGTCAATATCTATTCGGCCCGCCAGGAGGCCCTGATCAAGCCCCTGCTGGATCGTTTCAGCGAGCAGAGCGGGATCAAGGTCAACCTGGTGGCGGGGCGGCCCGAAGCCCTGCTGCAGCGTCTGCAGAGCGAGGGGCGCAACTCCCCGGCCGATCTGCTGCTCACCGTCGATGCCGGCAATCTCAACCGGGCCATGGAAGCCGGGGTTTTTCAGCCGATCAGTTCACCGGTTCTGGAAGCGGTGGTCCCCGCCGGTCTGCGTGATCCCGAGGGCCACTGGTTCGGGCTGTCCAAGCGGGCCCGGGTTATTCTTTACGCCAAGGACCGTTTTGATCCGGCCGGGATCAGCACCTACGCCGATCTGGCCGACCCGGCCCTGGGCAAAAAAATCTGCATCCGTTCCTCGAACAATGTCTATAACCAGTCCCTGGTGGCCTCGATGATCGCCCATCAGGGAGTGGAAGCCACCGAAGCCTGGGTCCGGGGTTTGATGGCCAACCTGGCCCGCCCGCCCCAGGGCGGCGATCGTGACCAGATCAGCGCCCTGGCGGCTGGACAATGCGATCTGGCCGTGGTAAATACCTACTACCTCGGCGGGATGCTCAACGGCTCCGAAGCCGAGCGCACCGCTGCCGCGGCGGCGGGTCTGATCTGGCCCGACCAGAAAGGGCACGGCACCCATATCAACGTCAGCGGGGCCGGGGTTACCCGTTATGCCCGCAACCGGGACAATGCCGTCAAGCTTTTGGAGTTCCTGGTCAGCGAGGAAGCCCAGCAATGGTACGCGGAAGTCAACTATGAATTTCCGGTCCGGGCCGATGCTCCGGTGGGCGAGACCCTGGCCGCCTGGGGCGAATTCAAGGCCGACGAGCTCAACCTGGCCCGCCTGGGTGAGTACAACCCGGCAGCGGTGCGCCTGATGGACCGCGCCGGTTGGCGCTAGGTAAAGGCGCAGCAGCACCGCATCTTGCCGCGATCAACCCCGGCGATATACTGGAGTATAATCGCCGGGGTTGCTTGCGCCAATCTGCAGCACTGCTGCACCTTTACCTTCCTGGTTGAATCCGGGGTATTCTTTAAATTCTAGCGGCAAGTCATGGGTTATGGCTTGCCGGTTCTGGTTTATGGGGAGGTCGGCTGGTAGATTGCGGCCTTTTTCAGCGATGAATCGCAGCTTGGGGCTGCCGTTTTTTTTGGGGTGATTGGTGGGAGTGGGATGAAGCATTTCGGTTGGTGGCCCGGGGGCGGGGGGCGGGGAGTCCGGCCCCTTGATTTCTGGGGGGTCGGTATTCCCCTGGTCGCCCTGCTCCTGGCGGTGCCGGTGCTGGTGGTGGTGGCCTCGGTCCTGCAGCCCACCGGGGAGGTATGGCGCCATCTCGCCGCCACTGTGTTGCCCGAGTATGTCGGCAACACCCTGCTGCTGATGCTGGGGGTGGGGATCGGCACCCTGCTGATCGGGGTTTCCTGCGCCTGGCTCTGCACCCTCTGCCGCTTTCCCGGCCGCAAGGTGTTCCAATGGGCCCTGCTGTTGCCCATGGCCATGCCGGCCTACATCATCGCCTACACCTACACCGGCATGCTCGATTTTTCCGGGCCGGTCCAGACCGCCCTGCGGGCCTGGTTCGACTGGGGCTACGGGGATTACTGGTTTCCCCAGGTCCGCTCCCTGGGCGGGGCGGTGGTGATGCTCTCGCTGGTCCTTTATCCCTACGTCTATCTGCTGGCCCGAGCCGCCTTTCTCGGCCAGTCGGTCTGCGTGCTGGAAGTGAGCCGGACCCTGGGCTGCGGCCCCTGGCGTTCATTTTTCAGCGTGGCCCTGCCTTTGGCCCGCCCGGCGATCATGGCCGGGCTGACCCTGGCCCTGATGGAAACCCTGGCCGATTTCGGCACCGTCCAGTACTTCGGGGTCAACACCTTCACCACCGGGATTTTTCGGACCTGGTTCGGCCTCGGCGATATCAATGCCGCGACCCAGCTCGCCGCCCTGATGATGTTTTTTGTCCTGGTCCTGATCATCCTGGAACGCTGGTCGCGCCAGCGTTCCCGCTACCACCACACCGGCCAGAGTCACCAGGATCTGCCCGGCTATCCCCTGCGGGGCGGCCGGGCCCTGGCCGCCTTTGCCGTCTGCCTGCTGCCGCTTTTCTTCGGTTTCCTGCTGCCGGCGGCCCAGCTCGGCGCCTGGGCGGTAGCCACCTGGGAGCATAGTTTCGATGCAAGTTTTCTGGTGCTGACCCGCAACAGCCTGCTGCTGGCGGCGGCCGCCGCCCTGCTGACCCTGGCCCTGGCCCTGCTGCTGGCCTATGGCAAGCGCCTGCGGCCGACCAGGGTGATCAGAACCGCGGTCCAGGTCGCCGGCATGGGCTATGCCGTGCCGGGCCTGGTGATTGCCATCGGGGTGATCATTCCCTTTGCCTGGCTCGACAACACGGTAGACAGCTGGATGCGGGAAAACTTTAATATTTCCACCGGCCTGCTGCTCAGCGGGACGGTGGCGGCCCTGCTTTTCGCCTATGTGGCCCGCTTCATGGCGGTCGCCCTGCATACGGTGGACGCCGGCCTGGGCAAGATCAAGCCGTCCATGGATGACGCCGCCCGTATCCTGGGCCTGCGGCCCTTCGCGGTTCTGCGCCAAATCCATCTGCCGGTGATGCGGGGCAGCCTGCTCACCGCCCTGCTGCTGGTTTTTGTCGATGTGCTGAAGGAGCTGCCCGCCACCCTGGTGCTGCGCCCCTTCAATTTCAACACCCTGGCGGTGCGGGCCTTTGAACTGGCCTCCGACGAGTTTCTGGCCGAATCGAGCCTGGCCGCCCTGGCCATCGTGGCGGCGGGAATTCTGCCGGTTATTCTGCTTAGTCTGACCATCGCCCGCAGTCGCAAACAGGAGGGTTGAGGTAAAAGTGATGCAGCTTGAAGTCGATAATGTCCATATTTCCTACGGCGGCCCCGATATCGTCAAGGGGGTCAATCTGCACCTGGGCGGCGGGGCCATCGGCTGCCTGCTGGGCCCCAGCGGCTGCGGCAAGACCACCCTGCTGCGGGCCATTGCCGGTTTTGAGCCGGTCCGGGAGGGGGAAATCCGCCTCGGCGGTCGCCTGGTCAGCAGTCCCTGCTGTTTCCTGCCCCCGGAAAAGCGGCGGGTGGGCATGGTTTTCCAGGATCTGGCCCTCTTTCCCCACCTCAGCGTGGCCGACAATATCGCCTTCGGTCTGCGCCGGCTCGAAGCCCGCCAGCGCCGCCGCCGGGTGGCCGAGCTGCTGGTCCTGATCGGCCTCGAAGAGAGCGGGCCCCTTTTCCCCCATCAACTTTCCGGCGGCCAGCAGCAGCGGGTCGCCCTGGCCCGGGCCATGGCGCCGCGGCCGGAGTTGTTGCTGCTGGACGAACCTTTCTCCAGCCTCGATATGGAGATCCGGGAGAAACTGGCCCGCGAGGTCGGCAGGATTCTCAAGCAGGAGGAACTGACCGCCCTGCTGGTTACCCATGACCAGTTCGAGGCCTTCGCCATGGCCGACGAAATCGGGGTCCTGCACGACGGCCGCCTGCAGCAGTGGGATACGGCCTACAATCTCTACCATCGGCCCCGGACCCGCTTCGTGGCCGACTTTATCGGGGAGGGGGTGCTGCTGCCGGGGGTGGTGCAGGCGGATGGGGCGGTGGAAACCGGTCTCGGCCTGCTGCAGGGGGTGGGCAACGGCACCGCCGGGGGCAAGCTTATCCCCGGCAGCCGGGTCAGCATCCTGGTCCGGCCCGAGGATGTGGTCCATGATGACGCCAGCCCCTTGCAGGCGGAAGTTCTGCGGCGTGACTTCCGGGGGGCCAATATCCTTTATACTCTGCGCCTGGCCAGCGGCCATCCGGTCCAGGCCCTGGTGCCGAGCCACTGCTCCCATGCCACCGGCGAACGGATCGGCATTCATGCCGATGTCCGTCATATGGTGCTTTTCGCCGATTGAGCGGCGGCCGGGGTAACCCGGCCGCTTTCCGCCAGGCAATTCAGCCCTTGAACCACAGGCCATAATCAGGTGTCCCCCATTACCTTGCCAAACAACGAGTCCCGGTCGTCTGCCCCCCTGGTTTTCCTGCCGGGCTGGGCCTTTGACGGCCGGGTATTGCAACTGCGCCGGGATCTGGACTGCCCGGCTCCCCCCGGACTGCTCGATCCCCCGGCTTTGTTGGCTGATTTCGGAACCTGGCTGGATCGGCAGAAAATCGAGCGTTGCCAATTGCTGGGCTGGTCCATGGGCGGACTCTGCGCCCTGGAGATTGCCCGGCGCTATCCGGACCGTGTCGCCGCTTTGCATCTGCTGGCGGTCCGGGCGGCCTGGCCGGACGAAGAACTTGCCGCCATCCGCCGGGAGTTGGCAGGGCGGCCGGAGGATTTTCTCCGCTCCTTTTACCGCAAGTGTTTTCTCGGTTACCGGGAAAGTTACCGTCGTTTTAAGCAAGAACTGGAAGCGGACTATCTCGCCCAGGCCCTGCAGGCGCCGGAATTGCTCCTCCGGGGCCTCGATTTCCTGGCCGTCCCGGCGAGCGGAGAGTTGCCACCAGCGGTTGCCGGCCGGGTATATTGTCTGCATGGTCGCCGGGATCTGATCGCCCCGCCGGCCCAGCGCCTGCTGGTGGCCGGGGCGGATTGCCGTCTGCTGGAACAGGGCGGTCACGCCCTTTTTCTCGATTATCCCCCCCCGCCCGGGGAGCCGGCGGGAAAGAAAGCCGCCGATTTTGCCCCAGCCGCGGCGCTGCAAGGGGTTGAGGAGGCGGATGTTCCGGCCGGACCCCGGGAGCCGGGCCCGGCGGTGGTTGGACCGGAGCAGGGAGCGAACATGCTCCGGCGTCGTTTCAGCCGGGCCGCGGCCACTTACGACCGCAACGCCGATGTCCAACGGCAGACCCTGGCTCTGCTGGCCGAGCGGCTGCCGCCGGACCCGGAGGCCCGGTTGATCCTGGAATTGGGTTGCGGCACCGGCAACTTAACCAGCCTGCTGCTGGCCCACTTTCCCCGGGCCCGCCTGTTGAGCCTGGATTTTTCCGAGGCCATGCTCAAGCGGGCCCGGGCAAAAATCAGGGTCGCGGACGGTCTGCAGGCCGGGCGGGTCAGCTGGCTTTGCCAGGACGCTGAGCATTTTCTTGCCGCCAATCGCACCTGCTTCGACTACGTTGCCGCCAACGCGACCCTCCAGTGGTTTGGCGATCTGCCCGCCGCTTTTGCCCGGATCAGGGCCGGGCTGCGGCCCGGCGGCCGCCTGCTGGCCACGATTTTCGGCCGGCGCAGCCTGGTCGAGCTGGAGGAAGGACTGGCCGCAGTGATGGCCGGCCGGATGCATGTGGCCGCCCGCCGTTTCCCCGATTACCCGGAGCTGACCGCCCTGCTCAGCGCCGTGTTCCCGGAGGTCGAGATCAGCGAACATAGGTTGAGCCGCCAATTTGGCGATCTGGGCGAACTTTTGCGCCATTTCCGTTATACCGGCACCGGCGGGCCGGGAACTGCGGCCGGTTTTAGCCCCAGCCAATACCGCCGTTTGAGCCGCTGGTTCCAGGAACGGCATGGCGGCTTTCAGGTCAGTTTCCAGGTTTTTGTCGTCAGTTGCGGCGGCGGCCGGGGAGAAGCGGTCTCTCCGGCGGAGCCGGGCGGCCAGACCGGGTTTATGGCCGGGTCCTGACCGGGCCCGGCCAAAGTACGAGGGAGGCTGTATGGACCGGAAAAACCAGGCGATTTTCGTCGGCGCCACCGATACCGGGGTGGGCAAAACCCTGATCAGCGGCTTGCTGGTGGCTTATTTGCGGGGCCGGGGGATTAAGGCCGGCTACCAGAAATGGGTTGCCACCGGCTGTGCAGCCGACGAGCCGGAGGATCTGCTCACCGTGGCGCAGCTGCTGGAGGCCATGAATTCAGCTCGGCCGGTTGGGCCGGAAGCCGAAGCGGTGCCTGCCTGGCGGGCGGAGTTGGAGCTGGCGGTTCCCTACCGTTTTCGCCTGCCCGCCTCGCCGCACCTGGCGGCGGCCGAGGAAGGCCGGGAAATTGACCCGGCGCTCCTCAAAGCCCGTTTTGCCGAAGCCCTGGCCGCCCATGAAGTTCTGGTGGTGGAAGGGGTGGGGGGGCTGCTGGTGCCCCTGACCCGGCAGCTGCTGCTGCTTGACCTGGTGGCCGAACTGGAACTGCCCACCCTGCTGGTGGCCCGCAGCGGCCTGGGCACCATCAATCATACCCTATTAAGCCTGGAAGCCTTGCGCCGGCGGGAAATTCCGCTCCTCGGGGTGGTCTGCAGCGACGAAGAACCGGAGCCGCCAAAGCTTATCGCCAGCGACAACCTGGCAACCATCGCCGCCCTGGGCCGAACCAGGGTCTTCGGCCGCCTGCCCCGCTGCCGGCAAAGCATTGCCGCCCACGCCGCCTTCGCCCCCATCGGGGCCGGGATCGCCGCCGCCCTGGCGACCTGACCCCGCCAGGGTGGTGGCCAGAAAACAGGTAATACTGGAAAAAGCTCAGCCGTGCCGCAGGTTGGGGCAAGCAGCCCGCCCGGCTATACTCCGGTATGCCGGGCGGGTTGATCGCCCCAAGATGCGGTGCGGCTGAGCTTTTTCCTAATAGTAATACCAGATCGACTCGTAGTCGGAGGCCGATTCGCCGATGCCCTTGAGGCGTTCGAGGTAGTCGAGCACCGGGACGTCTTCGGTGACGTAGGTGGTGGTGTGCTGGGAGACCTTCTTTTCCCAGGAGAGGAACTCGTAGACCCGAGCCCCGTTGGGCAGGATCGCCAGCAGGTTGCGGTATTCCCGGGCCCGGAGGTAGCATTTGCCCTGGCGGGGGACGTTGAAAACCGCCTCGTCGGTGCGGGCCAGCCCCGGCAGCAGGCGGGCCTCCTCCTGCTGCTCCTGGATCAGGCGGGCGATGGGGACCCGGTAGCCGATGGTTTCGTCCTTGCCCTTGGTGTTGAAGGTGTAATAGGGATCGATGCCGATCAGCCGCAACTGGCGGCGCAGGGCGGCCGCCTCGAAGCGGCGGGAAATGTAGAAGGTGTAAACCAGCTGGTTGTAAACGGGAATACCCTTGAGGCGCAGGCGGTTGACCGCCTCCACCATCTCCGGGGTGATTTCGTAGGGATGCTGGACATGGGTCATCACCGCCACTTCCCGCCGGCCTGGCCGGCGGTGGCGGGCGATCAGGCTGACCAGCCCCTCGGTGAAGCGCATGGGCATGGTCACCAGGGTCCGGGTGCCGATCCGGATCCGCTCCACCGTGGGGATCGCCGCCACCTTGGCGAGAATCTCGGCCAGGGCCTCATTGCCCATGGCCAGCGGGTCGCCGCCGGTGATCAGCACCTCGTGGATCGAGGGATGATCGTGAATCCAGTTGACGGCGGCGTCGACCCGGTCCATGCCGGCAAAGGCCCCCTTGGCCATGGCCTCGTCGATTTCCCAGTTGCGCTGGCAGTAGACGCAGATCTGGGGGCAGGTGTTGTAGGGCTTGAGGATGCAGATGGCGGGATAGCGCCGGGTGATCAGGTCGGAGGGCGAGGTGTCCTCCTCCCCCATGAAATCCAGGCAGGAGGGGTCTTCGATGGCGATCACCCCTTTGACGTAGCTCAGCGGCGGCAACACCTGGGCTCGGATGGAGGCGTCGCGCCCGCTGGTGTCGTCATCCATCAGGGCCAGGTAATAGGGAGTAATGCCGAAGGGCAGCTGGTGTTCGCGGGCGATTTTGATCGACTTGCGCTGGCCGGCGCTGAGCTTGACCAGCTTTTCCAGGGGAGCCAGTTCGCTGACGATGTTTTTGATCTGCCAGCGCCAGTCGTACCAGTTGTCGAGATCGGCGTC
>NZ_JBIPKI010000040.1:0-23796 GCF_044068515.1 Desulfurivibrio nitratireducens | reverse complement strand
TCCGCAGCGAAATCAGCCCCGATATTCAGGGCGAACTTTGGCGCAAGCTGATCATCAATGCCGGCATCAACGCCCTGACGGTGATCCATGACTGCCCCAACGGCGAACTGCTCGAGCGGCCGGAGGCCCGCCGAACCATGGCCCAGGCCGCCCGGGAAGCCGCCGCGGTGGCCGCCGCGGCCGGAGCAGCCATCGAGGAGGATCCCGGCGCCCTCTGCGAGGAGGTCTGCCGCCATACCGCCACCAACATCTCCTCGATGCTCCAGGATGTCCGCCGGGGCAAACCCACGGAAATCCTGGCCATCAACGGCGAAGTGGTCCGCCGGGCCGCAGAGTACGGCCTGGCCGCGCCGATCAACCGTAAACTGCTGGCCCAGGTCCGGCAGCTTGCCAGCTTTACCTCTTCCCGGCCCCGATCCTAGTCAGCCCCTTCCCCACGCCCGCATGCTGTTGCTGTTGAAGATGCCGGCCGGCCGTTTCCGAAGCGGCGGCGGCCCACCCGGGCTGGCGACCAGCCCTCTTCCTCGAGCTATATCTTTCTAAAATCGTGTACTTTCCGGCTGAGCCTTTTTGCCAAACCGGCAAAAGCTATTGCACAATAATGTTTTCCGCAATATAGTTACAGATTGCCCGGAAATGATGTTGAATTTTTCAACTCGCGCCAGCAAGAGACGCCCGCCCCCGAGTTCCGGGCCGGGTGGGCTCCCCGTATTGATGCCGCCGGTGGGCGGAGCTAAACACCAGGGCCACTTTGATGCCACAGAATGCAAGTTCCCCGGCTCAGGGGGAAAACGCCCCCCCCGGTCGACCCGCGGCTGATGACCTCCGGGAAGCCCGCACCCGAAAAGTGCTTACCGATCTGCGGATTGTCTTCCGGGCCATTCAGGCCTATTCCAAGGGGGTGGAACGGCAGTGCCGGGTCAGCGCCACCATGCTCTGGGTGCTGCGGGAAATCGCCGCCGCCGGCGAGATGCGAATTTCCCAGGTGGCCAGGGCCCTGACCATTCACCAGTCCACGGCCAGCAATCTGCTGGACAAACTGGAAACCCGGGGCCTGATTGCCCGCCAGCGGGGCGGTAATCGCGCCGATCAGCGGGTGGTCATGGTAGTTCTGACCCCTGAGGGCCAGGCCTTGCTGGCCCGGGCCGGCAATCTCGACCACGGCCCCCTCGCCGAGGCCTTGAACCGCCTCTCTCCCGCCGAACTGGCGGAACTGGGCCAGGGGCTGGATAAACTGGTGGCTGTGCTGCCGGCAGGTCAAATGGACCCCGGCATGGCACCGCCCATAACCGATTGCGCAAGCAAAAGCGGAGAATGATGCTTAACCCCGACAAAGTGAAAATCGCCCCATCCCTGCCCGTGCCGGCCGGCAGAAGCAACAAACCAAACCCGAAGCTTCTTGGCCGACCACGGCAAGAACAAGTGCTGAGCTTCTCCCCCGGGTTCGACCGGAATTTCGTCGAACGGCTTTTGGGCCGGCGCCGTCAACGCAAGCTGACCGGAGCCACGGCCCGGCGCTTGGCCGTCCAGGAACAGAACATTCCCGGCCTGCTCAAACCCCGCCTGGTTCAGCGCCTGGTACAGCCCGTTTTGCAGGACGGCAAACTCAAGCTGGGCGAAAATTTCCTGCTGGAAAACCCCAAGCTGGTCCGCGCCTTGCGCGACGCTGCCGCGGTGGTCTGTTTCATCGCCACCGTCGGCCCGGCCCTGGACCAGCGCATTGCCAGGCTGCAGCAGCAAGGGCAGTTGGCCGATGCCGCCATTCTCGACGCCCTGGGCTCGGGAGCGGTGGAAAGAGTAGCCGACCAGTTTCAAAAACAGGTGGCGGCGGAATACCAGGCCCAAGACCTGGTAGCCGGCCCCCGTTTCAGTCCGGGCTATTGCGATTGGCCGCTGGCCGATCAGCCCCGGCTTTTTTCCCTGCTCGCCAACGAGCAGATCGCGGTGGAACTCGATCGCTCCTGCCTGATGCACCCGCGCAAGTCAATCTCCGCTATTTTCGGGCTTTTTCCCACCGCCATGGCCCCGGCCGACCGTGACCTGATCCCCTGCCGCCGCTGCAGCAAGCAAAACTGCATCGCTCGCCGTTAGGAAAACAGCCGGCAGCAGCGAATTTCCGGCACTGCCGCCAGTTTTTCGCCCTGGCGGGTTGGCCGACGGGGCGTTTTTTTGGTTTATCAATAAGTTATTGCTTGTTGTAGGCGACAGGTATTTGCAAGCAGACAAGGAGAAAGAATGAAAGTACGAAAGGGACTGGAAGGGGGAAGCTATAAACCGCTGAGCCCGCAAGATATCAGCCGGATTCATCAGACCAGTCTGGAGGTTTTTGCCGAGATCGGGATTCAGGTCAATTTTCCCGCCGCTCTGGAGCTCTTTGCCGCCGCCGGGGCCAAGGTTGACCGGGATACCAGCATCGTCCGGATGTCCGGCGAGCTGGTGGAAAAGATTGTCGGCCAGGCGCCGCCGGTTGTGCACCTCTGCGGCCGCGACCTCGACGGCGCCCATGACTGCGAGATCGGCGGCACCAAGGTATACATGGGCACCGGCGGCACCGCCCTCAATGTCCAGGAGCCCGGCAGCACCGAAATCCGCCGTTCGCAGACCAAAGACATCATGAACATGGCCCGGATGGTGGAGTCCCTGGACAATATCCACTTCTACATGCTCAATGTCTACCCCGGCGATCTCCCGGTGGAGGAGGTCGATGTCAACCGCTTCGGGGCCGCCCTCAACCGCACCGAGAAGCATATCATGGGCGGGGTCTATACCGTGGCGGGAGTCCGCAACGTCATCAAGATGGCGGAAATGATCGCCGGTTCCCCGGAAGCCTTGCGCCGGCGGCCCTTTATCTCCATGGTAACCTGCCCCATCAGTCCCTTCAAACTGGACGAGTCCTACGGCGAGCTGACCATGGAAGCGGCCCGCAACCGGATTCCGGTGGTGGTCCCCACCGAACCGCTCTGCGGCGCCACCGCCCCGGTGACCCTGGCCGGCAACCTGGTGGTGCAGAACGTCGACTCCTTAGCCGGGGTGATGCTGGCCCAGCTCACCAATCCCGGCACCCCCTGTCTGTATGGCTGCATTTCCTCGATCACCGACCTGCGCGATCTCAAATACCTGGCCGGGGCGGTGGAAATGGGCCTGATGAACGCCGGGGCCGCCCAGATGGCCCAGTTTTACCGGCTGCCTTTCTACGCCACCGCCGGAATGACCGACTCCAAGGTGGTGGATGCCCAGGCCGGTTACGAATCGGCGATCACCAGCGTCCTGGTGGCTCTGGCCGGGGCAAATTTCATTCATGACGCCGCCGGCTTCATCGAGTTCTGCCTCACCGCCTCCTTCGACAAGCTGGTGATCGACAACGAGATCCTGGGCATGACCATGCGGGCGGTTGAGGGCATCCGGGTCGACGACGAAACCCTGGCCCTGGCCGAGCTGAAAAAGGCCGGCCCCGGCGGCCAATTCGTGACCTCCCGCCACACCCGGCGCTTCATGCGCCAGGAACATTACAAGCCCCAGCTCAGCGACCGCGACAACCGGGAACCGTGGCGCCAGGGTGGCTCCCAAACCGCCCAGCAACGGGCCACCGCCCGCTGCCGGGAGATCCTCGACGCCCCACTGCACTCGGTCTTGCCCGAGAAGGTCCGCCGGCGGATCAAGGCGGAAATTCCCGGACTACAGCCTTTTCTGATGGAGTAACCAGATGATTACCATTGCCGAAAAAATAAACGCCACCATCCCCGCCACCCGCCGAATCATCGAGGAGCGGGACGCCGCGGCCCTGCTGGACCTGGCCGAGCGCCAGGCCGCGGCCGGAGCCGACTACATCGATGTCAACGTCGGTACCGGCCATGGCAGCGGGGCCGACGAGATCGCCGCCATGGCCTGGGCGGTCAGCACCATCCAGGAAAAAGTCGCCACCCCCCTCTGCATCGACAGCGCCGACGCGGCGGTGCTTGAAGCGGGGCTGGCCGCCCGCCAGGGCCGCCCCGCCCTGATCAACTCCACCAAGGCCACCGTGGAAAACCTGGCCGCCGTGGCCCCCCTGGCCGCCCGCTTCAAGCTGCCCCTGGTGGGACTGGCCATGGACGAAACGGGGATTCCCCCCAGCGCCGAGGCCCGGCTGGCCGCCTGCTGGAGCATCGCGGAATATTGCGCCGAGCTCGGAATACCGGAGGAAAATCTCTTTTTCGACCCCCTGGTGGTGCCGGTAAGCACCGATATCAGGCAGGGCCAGGTTACCCTGGAGACCATCAGGGCCATCAAGGGCGCCCTGCCCAAGGCCAAAACGGTGCTGGCGGTTTCCAATATCTCCTTCGGCCTGCCCCAGCGCAAAAGGCTCAACGGGGCCTTTATCCAGATGGCGGTGGCAGCCGGCTTGGACGGCGGCATCCTCAACGTGCTGGATCATGATCTGATGGGGGCCATCCGGGCCGCCGAGGTGCTGGTGGGCAAGGACCGGCATTGCCGCCGCTACACCCGTTTCTTCCGGTAAACGAGCCGGCGCGCCGGGGCTTCGGACGATCAGCTCGATTATGCGATGATTTTAACAAGGAAGGTTTTAAAATGATGGAACCGGATACATTTCGCGCAGGAACCGTGGTCAAGCCTTATGAACGGCTCAATGCCGAGCAGATCGGGCTGCTGGACCAAGCCTCGCTCAAGATTCTGGCGGAGACCGGAATCTGGTGCCATAATTTGCGGGCCGCCGAGTTGTTTGCCGCCCACGGAGCCCGGGTCGAGGATGAAACCGGCCCCGGAGCGCCCTGCAAGCGGGTCTTTTTTCCACCCGAGATGGTCCGCCGGGCCGTCGCCCAGGCCCCCGGCAAGGTGGTTTTGGGGGCCCGGGATCCGGCCAACCGGCTGCTGCTGGACGCCGAGGTGCCGCGGGTCTATTTCGGCTCCGGCTCGGAAACCAATATCTGGCTGGAAACCGAACTGGAGGAATTTCAGGCCACCGGCGATCCCGCCCGCAAGATCACGCTCCCCCGCTACGTGGAAAAACGGGGCGACGCCCTGCTGCTGGCCCGGGCCGCCCGCCTTTGTGAACAACTGGAGCACCTCGACTTCTTTATCCGGCCGGTCAACGTCCAGGATGGCGACATCGGCGAAGAGGACCACGACGTCAACAAGTTCTTCGCCAGTCTCAACAATATCACCAAACATGTCCAGGCCGGCCTGACCACCCGGGCCGCCCTGCCCCGGGTGCTGCGGATGGCCGAGATAATCGCCGGCGGGTCCGCCGAGCTGCGCGAGAACCCGGTGATTTCCTTTATCGCCTGCGTCTGCAAAAGCCCCTTGCAGATGGTGGAAGACACCACCGCCAAGGTTTTTGACATCGTCGAAGCCGGTCTGCCGCTGGTGATCTCCTCCTCGCCCCAGGGCGGCTCCTCGGCCCCGATCCAGGAGGCCGGAATGGTGGCCCAGATCAACGCCGAAATCCTGGCCGGGGTGGTCCTGACCCAGTTGATCAAACCCGGCGCCCCGGTGCTTTACGGCAGCGTGCCGGTCCGGGCCCGGCTCGACGATCTCCACGACCTCTACGGCTGCCCCGAGTTCAACCAGTACAACAACGACACCGTCCAACTGGCCCGCCATTACAAAATCCCCTGCTACTCCACCGCCGGGGTCGGCGATGCCTCCATTCCCGGGGTGCAGGCCACCTTCGAAAAGGTTTTCACCCATCTCTACATGGGCCTCAGCGGGGCCCAGTACATTCATTACGCCTTCGGGCTCCTGGACCGGACCAACATTTTCTGCCCCCTCCAGGCCGTACTGGACAACGAGCAGGTGGGCAAGGTCAAGCACTGTCTGCGGCCGCCCAAAGTCGATCCCGCCAGCATCGACGAGGTCCTGGGGATGATCACCAAGGTGATGAAGTCCAGCCATCGCCTCTTTACCCGCCATACCCGCAAGGCCACCCATGCCGGCGAGGTCTCCCAACCCTACCGGTTCGGGGCCAAGGAACACCAGGACGGCGTGATTCCCCGGGCCCTGGCGGACCTGGCCGAAATTGAAGCCCGGCCGGGCAAACACCTGGCCCCCGAGATCCAGGACAAAATATTCGCCGAGGTCCCCGGAATCGTCCCCCGTCTGCGCGGCTGAAGCTTCAGCCCCGATGGACTTCCCTGGGTTATGGGCCCTGGTTAACGTTTGATCGATCAACAACATATAAGAGAGGGAACATGATATGGAAAACGCGGAATTGCTGCAGAAAATTGCCTGGAACGTGGTGCAGGGCCGGATCGAAGCCGAGGACGAAGGCTTTGACGAGGGCTTGGAAGGCCAGCCGGCGGTGACCGAACTGGTGACCGAGGCCCTGGAGAAAGGAGTCTCCCCGGCCGACATCCTGGTGGACGGTCTCACCGACTCGATGACCGTGGTCGGGGAAAAATTCGAAAAGGGCGAATACCTGATTCCCGACATGCTGGCCGCCGCCGAGGCGGTGGGAGCCGGGATGGATATTCTCACTCCCCATCTGCTCCGGGACGGGGTGGAGAGCAAGGGCCGCTTCGTCATCGCCACCGTTGCCGGGGACCTGCACGATATCGGCAAAAACATTGTCAGCATCATGATCAAGGGAGCCGGCTACGAGGTGATCGACCTCGGCGTGGATGTGCCCACTCCCCGGATCATCGAGGCGGTCAAGGAACACCAGGCTCCCTTTCTCGGCCTCTCGGCCCTGCTCACCACCACCATGCGCAACATGCGGGAGGTGATCGATCAGTTGAAGGCGGAAGGCCTGGCCGACAGCACCAGGGTCTGCATTGGCGGCGCCCCTACTTCGCCGGAGTTCGCCGCGGAAATCGGGGCCGACGTCCACTGCGCCGACGCCTTCGCGGCCATCGACTGGCTGCGGACGGCGCAGTAGCACCACATCTTCGGGCGATCGGCCCGGCTTGCGTACCTTTAGTACGCGGCGCCGGTCCGCTTGCCCGAATCTGCGGCACTTCTGCGCCGTCCGCTGGTTGAATAATTTTTTGTTCTTTGTTCTTTTTTTTGTGACAACCTACAAGGGGTGGACAACAGGGGCGGGTACAGATCCCCTCTTCAACGGTTGCCGCCCCGGATTATCGAGGTTTTTTTTGATGGCTGAAACCAAGGCATATTCGCAGGCGGCGGGAAGTGGGCGCTACAACAAGGCCACCGGGCTGCTGGGCAAGTATGATAATGTGCGGCGCTTCTGGGAGGACCAGTTGACCGGGATCATGCTCCGGCCCCACCTCAATGCCCTCACCGACCGCAAGCGCCGCCATCTCGAGCGGCTGAGGATCGTCGATCTGGGCTGCGGCAGCGGCGACGGCTATGACCTGATCATGGGCGTCAATCGCGATGAGCCGGGCATTTATGACTACATCACCGCCGCCGTCACCCCGGAAACCCTCCAGGAGTATGTGGGCTTCGACATCAACCAGAAACTGCTGCAGCAGGCCCGGGAATACCACCGCGACAACGGCAAGGTGCGGCTGGCCGCCGCCGATTTTTCCCAGGGGCTGCCGATCCTGGCCGAGGAGGATCCCTTTGATATCTACATGTCCTCCTACGGCACCATGAGCCATTTCAGCAACGAGCAACTGGTGCGGATCTTCAGCGACATCTGCCGCCATGCCGAGCCCGGGGCCCTGGTCATCGGGGACTGGCTGGGCCGCTATTCCTACGAATGGCAGGATCTCTGGCACCATCCGCCCACCGAAGAATTTTTCATGGATTACCGGATCTCCTACATCTACCCCGAGGAAGAGCGCAACCGGGCCGATATCGCCACCTTCAACCTGCGCCTGATGACCCGGGAGGAATGCCTGGTGATCATCGAAGAGGTCTTCCGGGAAACCGGGGTCCGGCTCAAGCCCCTGCGCTTTTTCGACCGCTCGATCTTCGTCGGCCGCCACCTGGCCACCGGGGATTACAACCGCAACACTCCCCGGATGCTGCGCCACCAGACCAACTCGCTCTTCGAAGGCTACACCCGCACCGACCTCAGCACCCTGCTGGTTGATTACGTGCCCCGGCCGGGCTTCGAGCATCTCAACAGTTTTTACGAGAATTTTTTCATGTGCTGCAACACCCTGATCGAACACACCATCACGTTGCTGCGCAATTACAACTGCCGTCGGGGGGGTCTGTGCGAAACCCCGCCGGAAATCCCCCCCTACTATCCGGAGCCGCTCAAGGAAGCGCTGCATACCATGCAGGCGGTGATCGAGGGTTCCGGCTGGCTGGACTGGGGCGATCCCCGAGCCAACATCATCGAACCCCACCTGGGCTATTCCCTGCGCAAGCTGGAAATGGAACTCCAGCCCGGCATGGGGGCAGGCCATTCCCTGGTTGGCGTTTTCGAAGTAATAAAGTAAATAATTCGAACAAAATCCCGGCAACGGGTGAGGAAAAAATATGTGCGGAATTGCAGGATGCATCGGGGCTCCCGATGTCACGACAGTCAACCGGATGCTGGACGCCCTGGGCCATCGCGGCCCCAATGACCGGGGGGTCCACGTGGCCGGCGAGATGGCCTTGGGCCATACCCGGCTCTCCATCGTCGACGTGGCCGGCGGCCACCAGCCCATTCTCGGGCCCGACGGCCGCTCGGGGATCATCGGCAACGGCGAAATTTATAATTTCCGCCGGCTCCGGCAGGATCTGGCCCAGCGTCACCAGTTCAAAACCCACTCGGATACCGAGGTGGCCCTCCACCTTTACCGGGAAAAGGGCCCGGCCGCCATCAGCGAGCTGGACGGGATGTTCGCCCTGGCCATCTTCGCCGGGGATGACTACCTGCTGGCCCGCGACCCGGTGGGGATCAAGCCCCTCTACTACGCCCATCGCGACGGCCGCCTCTATTTCAGCTCCGAACTGGGAGCGATGAGCCTGGCCGGGGTGGAGGAGGTCCACGAGTTTCCCGCCGGCCATTATTACACCCCGGCCAGCGGCTTTGTCCGCTACTACCGGGTGCCCGAGATCCGCGACCAGCTCCTGGCTGATATCCCCACGGCCGAGACCGCGATCCGCGCAACCTTCAGCCGGGCGGTCAAGAAACGGCTGCTGGCCGACCCGGAAATCCCGGTGGGCGCCTTCTGCAGCGGCGGGCTGGACAGCAGCCTGATCGCCGCCATCGCCGCCGAGGAGATCCCCCACCTGCATACCTTCGCGGTGGGAATGAAGGACGCAAACGGCCGCGAGAGCGATGATCTCACCGCCGCCCGGCTGGTGGCCGACCATATCGGTTCCACCCATCATGAAATGATCTTCACCGAAGAGGAGTACTACGCGGCCCTGCCCGAGGTCATCGGCAAGCTGGAAAGCTACGACCCCTCCCTGGTCCGCTGCGCCGTGCCCTGCTACTTCACCTGCAAGCTGGCCAGCCGTTACGTCACCGTGGTGCTCACCGGCGAAGGGGCCGACGAACTCTTCGCCGGCTATCACTACATGAAGCACCTGCCCCGGGAAGAGCTCAACGGCGAGTGCCGCCGGCTGATCTCGACCCTGCACAACATCAATCTCCAGCGGGCCGACCGGATCGGCATGCTCTTCAGCCTGGAGCTGCGGGTGCCTTTCCTGGACCGGGAGATGATCGACCTGGCGATGCAGATCCCGCCGGAGCTGAAAATCCGCGACCAGGACCAGGCCAGAGTCGAAAAATGGATCCTCCGCCGGGCCTTTGCCGGCAGCGGCCATCTCCCCGACGAGGTGCTCTGGCGCTACAAGGTCCAGTACACCCAGGGGGCCGGCTGCGAAAGCCTGGGGGAAAAACTGGCCGAACGCGAGATCAGCGACGAAGAACTGGCCGCCATCAAGGCCCAGTATCCCCAGGCGGTGATCAACAGCAAGGAAGCCGCCCTTTACTTCAAAATATTCCGGGGTTACCATCCCCAGGACTCGATTTTGGGCTCCATCGGCATCTGGCAGGGGTTTGACTTCGCCGAGGAGCGGGAGAGCACCCAGGGGGCCCTGGAAAATCTCCGCTACCAGGAGCCGCCCGCAAATACCACCATTACCGGCGAGGCCCGATGAAACCAGATTTCAACGAATATCTCCGGGAGCGGGTGCTGCTGGCCGACGGGGCCATCGGCACCTATCTCTACGCCAAGGGCATCGAGCCGGACAAGAATATCGAACGGCTCAACCTCATCGATCCGGACCTGGTCTACTCGATGCACGAGGAGTACATCCGGGCCGGCAGCCGCCTGCTGGAAACCAACACCTTCGGGGCCAACCGCCTCAAGCTGGAAGCCGCCGGCCTGGGGGACAAAACCCGCCAGATCAACCAGGCCGGGGCCGAACTGGCCCTGCGGGCCGCCGGCGAGGAAATTTACGTGGCCGGCTCGGTTGGCCCCAGCGGGGCCGATTTTCCCCTGGAAGACCCGGCCGGGCCGGAGGGCGAAGCAGTGCGGGCCGCCTTCCGCGAACAGATCGAAGCCCTGCTCGAGAGCGGGGTCGATCTGCTGATCCTGGAAACCTTCAGCCATCTCGACGAGCTCCTGCTGGCGATCCAGGTCGGCCGGCAACTGGCCGCCGATATCCCCATCGTCGCCAATATGGTCTATCCCCAGCAGGGCCGGACCGCCGCCGGGCTCGACGCCCTGGTCTGCGGCCGGGCCGCCCGGGAAGCGGGGGCCGACGTGGTAGGCTCCAACTGCGGCCGGGGCGCCCGGGCGATGCTGGCCGCCATCGAAAGACTCGCCCCCTTGGGCTCGGAAATTCCCCTGGCCGCTTTCCCCAACGCCGGCTTTCCCGAGATCGTCGATCACCGCCTGATCTACCCGGCCGAACCGGCCTACATGGCCCAGGTGGTCGGCGATATGGTCAAGGCCGGGGCCCGGCTGGTGGGCGGCTGCTGCGGCACCACCCCGGCCCATATCCATGAATTCGGCAAACATTTGCGCCTCAAACGGCGGCCGCTCAGCCTGGCCGGCAGCGGGCCGCAGATCGTCGCCGGTCCCGAAAGCCAGGCCCCGGCAACGGCCAAGCCCGGAGCGCTGCTGGCGAGCCTGCCGCCGGACCGGCTGCCCATCCTGGTGGAGCTGGACCCGCCGACCCATCTCGATATCAGCGGGGTTCTGCGGGGCGCCCAGGCCCTGGCCGCCGCCGGGGCCGACAGCATCACCCTGGGGGAAAATCCCCTGGCGGTGCTGCGGGCCGACAATATCTCCCTGGCCCACCGAATCCGCAGCGAGGTGGGTATTCCCACCGTGGCCCATCTCACCTGCCGGGACCGCAACGCCCTGGGCCTGCAGTCCCAGATCATGGGGGCCCATCTGCTGGGGATCGAGGGGATTCTGGCGGTTACCGGCGATCCGGCCACCGCCGGCGACCAGCCCGGGGCCAGCGGGGTTTTCGATGTCCAGTCCTTCGGCCTGATCCGGATGCTCAACCAGTTCAACCAGGGCCGCAACCCGGCCGGCAAGGAGATGAAGGGGAGCTGCAATTTTTCCATCGGGGCCGCCTTCAGCTACCGGCCCGCCAACCCGGACCTGCAGATTCGCCGCCTGGAGCGCAAAGCGGCCCTGGGGGCGGTCTTTGCCATGACCCAGCCCTTTTTCAGCGCCGCCGAGGTGGAAGAGATGCTGGAGCGCACCAGCCATCTCGACATCATGATTTTCCCCGGGGTCTTCCCGCTGATTTCAGCCCGCAACGCCGACTTCCTCCACCACGAGGTGCCGGGGATCTCGATCCCCGCCGAGCTGCGGCGCAAACTGTGGCGCTACGAGGCGGTGGAGGACCAGCGCAAGGCGGCGGATGAATTCACCCTGGAGTTGCTGACCGCCATATGCCCGCTGATCGACGGGCTCTACCTGATCAGCCCCCTCAACAAGTGGGAGGTCACCGCCGCCCTGACCCGGGAAGTCCGCCGGGCCGGCTGGCGCGGCAGCGGCCGGAGCGCCGCCCGGCTGGGTCACCTTGCCCCGGGCCAGACCGGCATACCGGGCGAACCATAACGCTGCGATCCTTATTTTTACCTTGACAGAACCGCAGAACGAACTAACTTAAGGTGTTTTTCAGGCTTTCATCGGCCTGGCTTATCTATCAACGAAAACAACCAGAAAATCTTCCTCAGGGAAGCCGAACACCGGCTTGCCGAGGGCAAACCGGCAAGCCAAGAAGGAGCAACAATGGCCAACTATCTCTTCACTTCCGAGTCCGTATCGGAAGGCCATCCCGACAAGGTGGCAGATCAAATTTCCGACGCTATTCTCGACGCCATCCTGACCCAGGACAAGACGTCCCGGGTCGCCTGCGAAACCCTGGTCACCACCGGCCTGGCCCTGATCGCCGGCGAAATAACCACCAAGGCCTGGGTGGACATGCCGGCCATCGTTCGCCAGACCATCCGGGAGATCGGCTACAACTCCTCGGAGATGGGCTTCGACTGGCAATCCTGCGCGGTGCTGACCAGCATCGGCAAGCAGTCGCCGGATATCGCCCAGGGGGTGGACGAAGGCAAAGGGGTCGACCTGGATCAGGGGGCCGGCGACCAGGGCCTGATGTTCGGCTACGCCTGCACCGAAACCAAGGTTTTGATGCCGATGCCCATCACCTACGCCCATCGCCTGATGAAGCGCCAGGCCGAAGTTCGCAAGGCCGGCCGCCTGCCCTGGCTGCGGCCGGACGCCAAGAGCCAGGTCACCATCGAATACGAGCACCACCGCCCCAAACGGATCGAGGCGGTGGTGGTTTCCACCCAGCACGCCCCCGAGGTCGATTACGAGGACCTCAAGGAAGGGGTGATGGAGGAGATCATCAAGCCGATCCTGCCGGCGGAGATGCTGGACAAGGACACCAAGTACTTCATCAACCCCACCGGGCGCTTCGTCATCGGCGGGCCGGTGGGCGACTGCGGGGTGACCGGCCGCAAGATCATCGTCGACACTTACGGCGGCATGGGCTCCCACGGCGGCGGGGCCTTCTCCGGCAAGGATCCCTCCAAGGTGGACCGCTCCTCCTCCTACATGGGGCGCTACGTGGCCAAGAACATCGTCGCCGCCGGCCTGGCCGACCAGTGCGAGGTCCAGGTGGCCTACGCCATCGGCATCTCCAAGCCGGTTTCGGTCAACGTGGTCACCTTCGGCACCGGCAAGATCAGCGACGAGATGATCCGCCAACTGATCCTCGAGCATTTCGACCTCCGGCCCAAGGCGATCATCCAACACCTCGACCTGCTGCGCCCCATCTACCGCAAAACCGCGGCCTACGGCCATTTCGGCCGGGAGCGGGACGAATTCACCTGGGAGAAGACCGACAAGGCCGAAACTCTGCGCGAGGCATCCGGCCTGCCGGGCAACTGCAAATAAGAGCGCTGCGGCGCCTTACCCCGGCCGCCGGTCCCTTTTGGCCTTACCCTTTGAAGCTTATCCCTGAACCTGAATCAAGGAGTTTATCGTGAACAAGAAAGTGCTGGAAACCAAGGATTACAAAGTAGCCGATCTCAACCTGGCCGACTGGGGCCGCAAAGAGGTGATGATCGCCGAAACCGAAATGCCGGGCCTGATGGCCCTGCGGGCCGAATACGGCGCCGCCAAGCCGCTGGCGGGCGCCCGGATCGCCGGCTGCCTGCACATGACCATCCAGACCGCGGTGCTGATGGAAACCCTGACTGCCCTGGGGGCCGAGATCCGCTGGTCCTCCTGCAACATCTTCTCCACCCAGGACCAGGCCGCCGCCGCCATGGCCGCCGCCGGCATTCCCACCTTCGCCTGGAAGGGCGAAACCGAGGAGGAATTCTGGTGGTGCATCGAGCAGACCATCTTCGGTCCCGACGGCTGGCGGCCCAACATGATCCTCGACGACGGCGGCGACCTGACCCAGGTGATGCACGAAAAACACCCCGAGCTGATGAAGGACGTCAAGGGCATCAGCGAGGAGACCACCACCGGGGTCCATCGCCTCTATGAAATGACCAAGGAAGGCACCCTGTTGGCCCCGGCCATCAACGTCAACGACTCGGTGACCAAGTCCAAGTTCGACAACCTCTACGGTTGCCGGGAATCGCTGATCGACGGGATCAAGCGGGCCACCGACGTGATGATCGCCGGCAAGATCTGCGTGGTCTGCGGCTACGGCGACGTGGGCAAGGGCTGCGCCCAGGCCTTCCGGGGCATGGGGGCCACCGTCTGGGTCACCGAATGCGACCCGGTCTGCGCCCTGCAGGCGGCGATGGAAGGCTACCGGGTAGTGACCATGGATGATGCCGCCTCCAAGGGCGACATCTTCGTCACCGCCACCGGCAACGTCCACGTGATCACCCGCAAGCACATGGAACAGATGCGGGACCAGGCCATCGTCTGCAACATCGGCCACTTCGACAGCGAGATCGAGATCGCCGCCATCCGCGGGCTGCCCTGGGAGAACATCAAGCCCCAGGTGGACCACGTGATCTTCCCAGACGGCCACCGGATCATCATCCTGGCCGAGGGCCGGCTGGTCAACCTGGGCTGCGCCACCGGCCATCCCAGCTTCGTGATGAGCAACTCCTTCACCAACCAGGTTCTGGCCCAGCTCGAACTCTGGCAGCACCACGACCAGTATGAAAAGAAGGTCTACATGCTGCCCAAGCACCTGGACGAAAAGGTGGCCCGCCTCCACCTGGAGCGGATCGGCGCCAACCTGACCCAACTGACCCCGGAACAGGCCAAGTACATCGGCGTCCCGGTGGAAGGCCCCTACAAGCCGGAATATTACCGCTATTAGACCGGAGCCGGGCCTGCCCCGGCATCTCAAAGGCGACCAAGGCGTCTCCGGGCCACAAGCCCGCAGACGCCTTTTTGGTCTCCCCTGCTCCGCTCCTGGTGACCCTACCGGGGCAATTTTGCCGTTTGCTTCGCCAGGAAGGCGCTGAGTTCGGCGTGGAGTTTTTTGAAGGCGCTGATGGCCGCCGCTCCGGCTGCGGTGAGGCGGGCGCCGCCCCCGCCCTTGCCGCCCCGGGAGGAAATAACCAGGGGTTCGGCGGCGTGGCGGTTCATGGCGTTGACCAGGTCCCAAGCGTGTTTGTAGGACATGCCCATGGCGGCGGCGGCCCGGTTGATGGAGCCCAGCTCCCGGATCTTTTCCAGCAGCACCACCCGGCCGAAACCGAGATAGGTCTCTCCGTTGTGCTCGATCCAGACCCGGCCCCGGCAGTGATAGCCGGGGCGGATCTCTCGAGGCTTGTCTTCGGCGTGGCGTCTTCTCATGATTCGGGCAATGTAACCTTACTCGGATGATCTTGCCAGCGGATCGGCGTGAAGCCGTGCCGGGCCAAAATTGAAGCGCCCCGTTCGGTCATGGTCAGCTCGACAAAGCGACGGGCCAGTTCCGGTTGGCGGCTGTTGACCAGGGGAGCGATGGGGTAAACCGGCGGTTCGGTCCAGGTCATGGTTTCCACCACCCGCACGGCGGCGCCGCCTTTAGCCGCGTCGGTGGCGTAAATAAAGCCGGCGTCCACCTCCCCCCGGCGCAGGTAATCCAGCACCTGGCGCACGTTTTCTCCGAAAATCATTTTGCCGCTCAATTCTCGCCAGAGGCCGGCCGCCTCCAGGGCATCCTTGGCATAGCGGCCGGCCGGAACCGTCTCCGGAGTGCCGATACCGACCCTGGTCAAGGCGGGAGACTTGAGGTCGTGCAAGCCCGCAACGGCCACCACCCGGCCACGGGCCGCAACCGCCAGCACCAGTTCATTGGCGACAAAGTTGGCTGAATCTTGCCGCCGCACCAGCTCCCGTCTAATGGCCTCTTCCATCCAGCGGGGATTGGCCGAGGCGAAGACATCAGCCGGAGCCCCCTGTTCAAGCTGGCGGTAAAGCGCCCCCGAGGAGGCGAAGTTGCCGATTACTTTTACCCCGGGATTCTCCTGTTCAAAGAGGATGCCCAACTCGACGAAGGCGTCGCTCAGAGAAGCCGCCGCGGAAACCAGCAGCTCGGCGGCCCGCGCCGGCGAGGCACCCAGAACCATCCCGCCCAGCAGCAAAACCAGCAGCCACTGCCAGAGCATTTTTTTAATATTTGGAAAGCCCACGGCTTTCATCATCATTGCTCCTTCTCTCTCTTAGTTGGTGTGGCAACCACTCGCCAAAGCTCCGCTTGACCGCAGCTCTGCCAGGTCAACCTCTCTGGGAGCACCACCGGGGTTTGAGCAGCTTACCGGAAACCCAGAGAATGGCCACACAGACAAAGGAAAGCAGCAGAACCATGCTATGGGCCAGGGCGTCGTCGCCCCGCTGGACCGCGCTGTAAATGGCCAGGGGCATGGTCTGGGTCCGGCTGGGCAGATTGCCGGCCACCATCAGGGTGGCGCCGAATTCCCCCATCGCCCGGGCGCAGGCCAGCATGGTTCCGGCCAGGATTCCCCGTCCGGCCAGGGGCAGGGTTACGCGCCAAAATACCTGCCAGGAGTTGCAGCCCAGCGAACGGGCCGCGTTTTCATAACTGCCGCTCACGTTTTCAAAGGCGGTGCGGGCGGCTTTGAAAACCAGGGGGAAGGCCACCACCGTGGCCGCCACCACCGCCCCCTGCCAGGTGAAAATCAGGGTGATGCCGAAAGTTGCCTCCAGCCAGCGGCCCAGCCAGCTGTTGCGGCCCATGGCGACCAGCAGGTAATAACCCAGCACCGTGGGCGGCAAGACCAGCGGCAGGGAAAAAAGGGCATCCAACAGATCCCGGCCGGGAAAACGATAGCGGTGGAGAACCAGGGCGGCCACCACCCCGCAAACCAGCGCCAGCAGTGTGGCCAGGCCGGCCACCCGCAAAGTAAGCTGCAATGGAAAAAGAAAGGATGCTTCCAGCATTACCGCGCACCGGACAAACATATTAAGCGAACCGGGAGGGCGGCTGAGCGCGCCCAGAAGATTACCCCGTGCGTTATATATAATTAAACATAACGATCTGCACAATAAAAAAAGCGGGCGGCCGGGGCATCGATTATAATATCGCCACGCGGCCACCTGTTCCCGGCAAACGGCGGGAACAGAGATGACGGAACGGCAGCGCCGCCTTTACGGCCCTGCTTCCTGCAAGCGGGCTGATCCCCGAAGCCGGCCGCGGCTCCGGCCAGGATGCCCCGGCCTTCAAAGCGCAGGTCTTGCGGGTGGCGGCTTTCGCTTCCTCCCCGGAACAGGCCAAATACTTCGGTGTCCCGGTGGAATACTTTTGCAAGCCGTGATATTATCGTTATAAAAGGAAACGGAGAAAAGCCATGCCCATCTACGAATATCGCTGTCAGGAGTGCCGGAAAAATTTTGAAGCCCTGGTTTCCTCCTGCCGGCTGCGCGACCAGACCCGCTGCCCCGCCTGCAACAGCGAGCAGGTGCAGCGGATAATCTCCGCCGGCAGCTACCGGATCGCTTCCGCGGCCGATTCCTCCCCCGGCGGCCCGCTGGGCGGCTGCTCCGTTCGCGGCGGCTTCTCCTGAGCCTGATAACCAGGCAGCCAGGCTGGCTGCCGCGATGAAAAACCCCGCCACCTGTTCCCCCACAGGTGGCGGTTTTTTTTTGCCCTTGATACTTCCCTGCCGAAAACCCTGCTAAACCCTTTACTGGTTGCCTTATGCGGCATACCTGGGTTATTTTTCTCACTACCGCAGGCGGATAACGATAATATACTTCCGGATCTGATCCGGGCTACCCTGTAATCCGGCAGGGTTCAATATCTCAACTTCAAGGATGGTCAGAACGAACGGCAAAAGTAATGCAGCCACTTCAACAACCTTGGCGAACCCGAACTGCACGCCCTGCTGGACAGCCGCCCGCATCGCCCCGAAACCTGGCTCAATGCCTTGGCCCGCCACCGCAATGCCGCCCCGGAAAACTAATCATCGGTGTCAGAACTGGAGTGAGCAAGGAAAAACTGAGATTTAATAAGAGTTTTTGGATGAATTTCCAGGCCAATTCCTTGACAATTCCTGTCAGATAGGCAAGAAGGTCGGAAGGCAAGGTTACTAAAACGGAAGAATCAAGATAATCATAGCTAGTTGTGACTTCGAGGTTAAGGGATGATTATAAAGGAAAAAGACGCAAGCACCGAAGAGGCCAGTAAACGAGCGCTGGAAGAGATTTTGCAGCAGAATCTTTCCCGTGAAAAACGCTCCTTGGTTGAAAAGGAGCTTTTTGCCTTAAGGAGAGGCCAGAAGGGAGAGAAGGATGCCGCCTACCTAATCAACTTTGATTTCGGAAACTCAAAAAATTGGGCTATTTTGCACGACTTGCGGCTTGAGTCAAATGGACTTGCGGCCCAGATTGATCATCTGCTTATCAATCGCTTCTTTGAATTTTACGTGCTTGAATCAAAAAATTTCGCCAACGGCATCAAGATTGAAGAAGATGGAGAATGCCTTGCCTACTACAATCAAAGATATCAGGCAATTCCATCTCCTATAGAGCAGAATCGAAGGCATATAAAAGTTCTTGAGGATTGCCTTAACGCTCATGACATCATGCCCAAAAGGCTCGGATTAGTCATCCAGCCGAGATTCCACAACATTATCTTGATGTCGCCCAAATCACGTGTTATTCGACCCAAAAAAGAGGTTTTTAATACAAGTATGGTCATTAAAGCGGATGCTTTGCGTACTACTATCGATACCATACTGGATAATATGAGCATCTTGGGCACTGTGGCAACGGCTTCTAAATTATGCAGCAGCGAAACGTTGCGGGAGGTGGCAGAAAAAATCGCCTCTCTGCATCAATCAATCACAATCGATTACACCAAACGTTTTGGTACTCGTCCGGCCCATGCCAAGGTTGAAAAAGCGCAAACGAATCCAAAGGTAGCAAAAAAATCACGTTACTACTGTTGGGAATGCAAAAGCGACGTTAGTCCAGTGGTATTTGAATACTGCCGAAGCTATCAACATATTTACGGCAACAAAGTCTATTGTAAAAAATGTCAGAAACCATTCCTCGAAAGGAGCAAGGGCCGGCAGGTATGAGTTTACCCGAACAGTCATTGAACCAGCCGAAGCACCTACATGTCGCCTGTGCGATCATTGAGCGAAACGGTCTGATACTGGCAGCTCAACGCAGCGCCACCATGAGCATGCCCCTAAAGTGGGAATTTCCCGGCGGCAAGATTAGAGGTGATGAGACTCCGATAGAATGTCTTCAGCGGGAACTTTGGGAAGAACTGGAGGTTAAGGTTGATGTTCTTCGGGCCATACCACCGGCAAGTCATCGCTACCCAAGTTTTATCGTGACTCTGCACCCTTTTATTTGCAGGCTGGCCGGGGGCGAGCCTTGCAACAACGAACATGCGGCCTTGCGGTGGCTGCCGCCAGCAGAATTGTCCACCCTGGACTGGGCCGAGGCCGATTTGCCGATTATCGCCGCATACTGCCGCGCACCATGCCACGGTGATCCTGTATGACCGGCTCCAAGCTCAGCCCAGGCCTCTACGACGCCCTGCTGGATGAATCCCTGCAGAATATTCTGGCCAGTTCTCCCGAATTGCGTACCATTCTGGGCAAGCTTGACCCCGAAGAAGAACCTCACCGCTATGCCACCTTTCTGGCCCGGGTGGTAGAACAGGCCATGCGGGAGGAAAGCGACCCGGAACAGCGCCGTCACCTCTGCAACCGGATCATCTCCCTGTTGGCCGACACTCCTGCCAAAAAGCATCTGCTGGCTCGCCGACTGGTGGCCGCCACTAAACCACTTCTGCTGGAAGTAACTCCACCCCATTACGGCACCAAAGGGATTCCTCGGCCGCAAACTTCAATGGTGGAAAGCAGCTTGTTCACCGGTTCGCCCCGTGAACCCCAGTTGGTGCATGAACTGCTGGCGGAGATGCGCTCCGCCAACGGGGTAGATATTCTGGTTTCGTTTATCAAATGGTCCGGCCTGCGCCTGCTTTTTGCCGCTTTTGAGGATCTCAGGGAACGGCGGGTTCCGGTCCGGGTTATCACCACCTCCTACATGGGGGCCTCCGATGCCCCGGCCGTGGAATGGCTGGCCGGGCTGCCCAATGTTGAGGTGCGGGTTTCCTACGACACCGAACGGACCCGGCTGCATGCCAAGGCCTATCATTTTAAGCGCCATTCCGGCTTTGCCACCGCATATATCGGCTCGGCCAACATGTCACATGCCGCCATGACCAGCGGCCTGGAATGGAACCTCAAGGTCAGTGCCCAGGACATGGCGCATATCCTGGAAAAATTTACCGCCGAGTTTGAGACTTACTGGCACAGTCGGGAATTTCTGCCCTTTGATCCTGCCGATCCTTTTCCTCTGCGCAGCGCCATTGCCCGTGCTCGCACCCAGGGCGCGGCATCGCCCCAGGTCTTTTTCGATCTTCAACCCCACCCCTTCCAAGAGCGCATCCTGGAAGCCCTAGCCCGAGAACGCGAACTCCGCGACAGTTGGCGCAACTTGGTCATCGCCGCTACAGGCACCGGCAAGACGGTGATCTCAGCCTTCGATTATCAGCGTTTCCGCCAGGTCAACCGGCAGCAGGCCCGGCTGCTCTTTGTCGCCCATCGCCAGGAGATTCTACAGCAGGCTCTGGCTACTTTCCGCAATGTCCTGCGAGATCAGAATTTCGGGGATCTGCTCACGGGCAACTTCCAGGCCCAGCGTTACGATCATCTTTTCTGCTCGGTGGGGATGCTTACCAACCGTCGGCTCTGGGAGCAGGTGGGGCCGGATTTTTATGATTACATCGTGGTGGACGAGGCCCACCACGGTACCGCCGCCAGCTACCGACCAATTTTTGATAAATTTTCGCCGCAGATCCTGCTAGGCCTCACCGCCACCCCGGAACGGATGGACGGCGGCAACGTGGCCGCCGATTTTGGCAACCGTTTCGCCGCCGAAATCCGCCTGCCGGAAGCCCTGGAGGAAAAACTGCTCTGCCCATTCCACTACTTCGGGGTAGCCGATCCGGTGGCCCTGGACCATGACCGTTTCTGGCGTCATGGCAAATACAACGTCAACGAATTGGAGAAGGTTTATACCGGCTCCCATATCCAGGCCAAACAGCGCTTGGAAACCATTCTCAACAATTTGTATCGTTATGAGCCCAATCCAGAAACCATAAAGGGCGTGGGGTTTTGTGTCAGCATCAAGCATGCCCAGTACATGGCCGAGATGTTCAACCAGCGGGGCATTGCGGCTGCGGCTTTCGTTTCCGGTGTTGATTCCGCAGAATGCACCGCCATGCTGGCGGATTTGCAGGCCGGTCGGCTCTCCTTTCTCTTCACTGTGGACAAACTCAGCGAAGGAGTTGATATCCCGGAAATGAACGTGGTGCTTTTCCTGCGGCCCACTGAAAGTTTGACCGTTTTTCTCCAACAACTAGGCCGGGGGTTGCGCCACGCGCCGGGTAAGGATTGCCTGGCGGTGCTGGATTTTGTAGGCCAGGCCCATCGCCGCTACCGGCTGGACACCAAGCTGAAATCCCTGCTGCCCAGGCACCGTTTTGCCATTGACCGAGAGGTGGAAAGCTATTTTCCCCATCTGCCGCCTGGCTGCTCAATCCAGCTTGACCGCCTGGCCCGGGGCTATGTGCTGGAAAACATCCGTCAGAATCTGCGCAACTTGGCAATCCAGGTACCCGAGCGTTTGCAGAGCTTCCGTGCTGAAAGCGGCCAAGAGCTTTCCTTTGGCAATTTTGTTCAATATCACGATTACGAGCCCGAACTATTGCTGCTGCGCGAATCATGGAGCGGCTGGATGGCCAAGGCCCAACTGGCGCCCATCCCCAGTGATCCGGACCTGGACAAGCTAAAAAAATCCCTGGTGCGGGCGGCCTTTATCAACGGATCGGCTGAGATCTCCCGGTTGCGTAAAGTGGTTGCCCATTTGGCAGCAAATAACATTGATGCCGCCCTGCAGTTGGCTGGCAAGCAAGCCACTATGCTCCATTACCGTCTGTGGGGCGAAACCGGCGCAAAGCTAGGAATTGCCAGCCTGCAGGAATCATTCACCCGCTTGGCCGGCAACACCTCGTTCCTCAGTGATTTTGACGAAATTATGGCCTGGGCGCAAATGACCACCGAAGCCAGCAGCTTGGTGCCGAAACTTCCTTACCCATGCCCGTTGGAGCTTCACGCGCAATACGGCATCCAGGAAATCCAAGCCACCTTTGGCAAAGCCGACCTGAGCAGCGGCGGCCAACGGGGAGTAGGAGTTCTCCATTTCGCCGAACAGAAAACCTACGCCCTGCTGATAACCTTCCAGAAAACAGAAAAGGAATTCTCTCCCAGCACCATGTACGCCGACTACCCCATCAGCCGCGAACTGCTGCACTGGGAGTCCCAGGCCACCACCAGCCAGCACTCCCCCACCGGCCGCAATCTGACCGACCATGCCGGGCAGGGCTACACCATCCTGCTTTTCGCCCGCGCTCAAAAGAAACGCAATAGCTGCACAGTCCCGTTCACCTACCTCGGCCCGGCCGACCGGGTCAGTTTCGAAAGCGAACGGCCGATCAAGATGGTTTGGCGTTTGCGGTATCCCATGCCAGTGGTAATGTTCGAAGAAAATCGCCGGGGAGGGTGATGACTGATCTCATCATTTTGACAGGAAACTGTGACTAATATCGCCAAATACCTCCAACAGTTCGCCTCCCTCAAACGCGCCCCCGGAGCCGTCTGGGGCGAAGCCACCAGACAGCGTGCCCCGCACAAGCCCATCCTGCTGCTGGCGGTAATTGATCTGACGGCCCGGGGCGGGATCACCTCGCCATTCATCGATGTTTCCGGTGATCTGGTTGAACTTAACGAACTGTTCAACCTCTATTGGCGGCGGGTGGTGCCCCTGGGGCAGACCAGCAGCATTGCCTTTCCCTTTTCCCGCCTGGACCGGGAGCCTTTCTGGCATCTGGTTTCCCGCGAAGGTCAGGCAGTCACCTCCTCCCGGATCAACAACACCTCATCGGTCAGTTATCTACGCCGTTACGCCCTCGGCGCCCGGTTGGATGAAGAACTTTTCCAAATCATCCAAACCGAGGAGGGGCGGGCCGCCCTGCGGGAAGTCCTGCTGCGTTCCTGCTTTTCTCCGGCGGCGGGGGCGGCTCTGGCGGAACAGGCCGCCATCAATACCCAAGCCTACCAATACAGCCTGGACCTGCTGGCCCAGGCTCACCAGCATCAACCCCAGGTTGCCGAAGCCCTGGCTGTCGAGGCCTACAAGCCGCCGGCCCGGGATCAGGGCTTCCGCCGAGCAGTAGTCAAAGCCTATGAGCATCGCTGCGCCCTCTGCGGGGTCCGGATCATCACCCCGGAGGGCCATACGGTGGTGGATGCCGCCCATATCATCCCCTTGAGCAAGAGCGGCAATGATGACATTCGCAACGGCATGGCCCTCTGCAAGCTCTGCCACTGGGCTTTCGACCACGGCATGATGGGCGTTGCCGATACCTATGAGATCATCATTCCCGGCCGGGTCGCCACCGCTCCCAACGCTCCCGGCTTCCTTACCGCCCTGGCCGGCCGCCCCATCATCCCGCCCGCCGACCCAGCCATCTGCCCTGCCCCGCAAAATTTAGCGGCCCATCGCCGCGACTGGCGCTTGTGAGCCGACGCTGGTCTTGCCTTGCGGGGTGAAGTGGGCGACAAAAGCGATATCGCCAAACTGCCCGAACAAGCTGGTTGCCTCTTTCATCTTTAGGTTGACTTATGCACATTATGACATCATTATGCATTCATAAGGTGAATTCACATTGTCGGCGGTGGTGTCTTTAAGGTGTGTCAATGAAGAAAATAATTATAGATACAAACTTTTATGTCGCCTTCAAACGCGGTGACCAAACAGCCCTGGATACCATCCGACGGGCTGAGCTGCTCGCTGTCAATACGATCGTAATCGGCGAGTTGCTGGCGGGTTTTCGCTGTGG